>CAYSZN010000136.1:0-7996 GCA_964435425.1 uncultured Akkermansia sp.
TCCGACTACATCCCCCCGCAGGCCGCGATCAACGAAGCCATCGAGATCGCGAAGCGCTTCGGCACGGAGGATTCGCCGCGCTTCGTCAACGGCATCCTCGACCGAATCCTGAAACGCTGAGCCATGGGTCTTTTTCAATCGATCATCAACCGCTTCCGGGGCAAGGAAGTCGACTGGGACGAGCTCGAGGAGACCCTCGTCGGCGGCGACCTCGGCGTCCGTCTCTCCACCGAGATCGTGGACCGGCTCCGCCGCAAGGGCAAGGTCGACGCCGATTCCGCCGCCTCCGCCTGTCGCGAGGAGATCGCCGCGATCCTCGGCGGCACGCAGCCGCCCCCTCCACCCGGCCCACCCGGAAAGCCCACCGTCATCCTCGTCGCGGGCGTCAACGGCGTCGGCAAGACGACCTCCGTCGCGAAGCTGGCCCAGTTTCTCAAGCATCAGGGCCACGGCGTCGTCCTCGCCGCCGCCGACACCTTCCGCGCTGCCGCCATCGAGCAGCTCAAGATCTGGGGCGAGCGCATCGACGTGCCCGTGGTGACGACGCATTACCAGGGCGACCCCTCGGCCGTCTGCTTCGACGCCCACCAGAAGGCCATCGCCACCGGCGCCGCCTACCTGATCTGCGACACCGCCGGCCGCCTCCACACCCGGCACAACCTGATGGAGGAGCTGAAGAAGATCCGCCGCACCCTCGCGAAGCAGGACGAATCCGCCCCGCACGAGCGCTGGATCGTCGTCGACGCCACGACCGGATCGAACGCCGTCTCCCAGACGCGCGAGTTCCAGTCCGCCCTCGACCTCAACGGCGTCATCGTGACCAAGCTCGACGGCTCCGGCAAAGGCGGCAGCGTCGTCGCCATCCGCCACGAGCTCGGCGTGCCGACCCGCTTCATCGGAACCGGAGAGAAGGCCGAGGATCTCAAGGCTTTCGTTCCGGCGGAGTTCGTGGAGACGCTGCTGTAGCCGCGTCCATTGGGCGCGGGGCGGATGTCCTTGCGACGCTCTACCGAGGTCAATGGCCTCGGCGACAGTGCCTGCAAAGGAGCTGGACTTTGCAAGTCCCGTCCAACCAACGGGAGCTTGGAAAGTCCCCCTCCTTGATTCTTGCCGCGCGTCTTTCCCAAGGAACGTGGCTTGCCAAGCCTCGGCGATACGTCCCTACCGTGCTTCGTGCCAGAATAGGCCGTCATCCCTTGCCGTCGGCTCCATGCCTTGACCGAGCGCTTTTCAAGGACGTCTGGACGAAAGTTCCTCTCCGACCGGACCCGTTCCGAACACCGGGAATCCGGAACCAAGGGAATGGAGAAAGCCCCAGTCACGGTAGATCATGGCCCGGGTTGGGGCTTGCCATATTCCGTGCCGCGTTTCGGCAGCATCCCGAACAGCTCCCGGTGGCGGGGAGAGAGCCCCTCCGGATCCATTCGGATTCCCTCCCCGGTGAACTGCCTCCAGGCTTCGTCCGGCATCAGGGCCTCGTCCACATACCAGTCCTCGAACGCCCGGTGCCGGTTCATGACATCGCCGACGACGAGGCGGTAGCCGTGCCCCATCAGGATCTCCCGGGAAAGCGCCCGCTCCCTTCCCCCGTTGCGGTAACGGTCGTGCTCGAAAGTCACCACGGCGAAGCGGAACCGGGAGAGGTCGATGCGCTGCAGCGCCTTCAGAGTGTTGTGAGCGGGATCGATGTCCAGTTGGAGGTAGTCGATGGTCGGGCCGAGGCCATGCCCTTCGAGGAGCGCGCCGAGATCCGTCTCCGTGGCGTCCGCGCAGCGGCAGGGATTCCGCCTCAGCCGGGCATGCCTCTCCACCTGGCCCGGATCGATGTCGAGGGACACGCCCCGCCACGAGAACCCGGTTTCGAGCAGCCAGGTGTTGCTGTGCCGGACCGGGTCTCCCGCCCCGATCTCCAGATAGGATCCGTTCCTCTTCCCCGCGAGGACGGACAGGACGAAGAGATCCTGGCTTTCCTTCGAGCGGGAGCCGCTTAGGATCTCGGGCGTCGGGACCGCGGCGGCGGAGGCGGGCGGGAGCTTCTCCGCGAGGATCTCGATGTGGCAGACCGCCCCGCGCCGGGTCTGGTCCACCGAGGAGCCGAGGCGGTGGTCGTAGTGGTCGTCGCAGAGGCCCAGGTACCAGAGCCGCAGAGAGCCCCGCAGCGGCCCCGCGAAGAGCTCGGTCAGATTGAGCAGAGGCACGGACGGATCCGCCGGACGGTGCAGCGAGAACGCCGCCTTGTGGAAACGGTTGCGGATGCCCTCGCCGCCCTCGTAGAGATCGTAGTCGGGCACCGCGAGATAGAGGAAGCCCCCCGGCCTCACCACCTCGGTCCACCGCCGCAGGGCCGCGAGCGGATCGGCCAAGTGCTCGAGGCAGTGCGAGGAATACACGTAGTCGAGGGAGTCCGTCGCGACGCCGGGCAGCCTCGCCGCATCGCCGTCGCCGCGCTTCCGGTCCCATGCCCGGCACTCCCCCGCGACTGGGCGGAACGGATCGTCCCCCGCGCCGATGTCGAGACCTCGGCCAACGAGCTTCTGCAGATGGCCCTGCGCCATCCGCCGCGCCGTGCATTTGGTGGTTTCGAAGCCCATGGCCTATGGCTGATTTGTCAGATGAAGGGAATGGCCGCAAAAAGGCGCAGAAGCGCAAAAAGGGGGAGAAAGGTTTTTGCGGCTATTGAGTTTTTTGCGGTCGTTCCCTCGTTTTCCGAGCCGCCTTTCCAAAGCTTTTTCCATGCCCGATCAAGCGGAGATCTCCTTTCCCAGCAGCGTCAGGGCGAGGCGGGCCACGTCCTCCGGCGCGTATCGGTCGATGCACACGCCCTCCGCCCGTTCGCATTCCTCGTGGCGGCGCGCGCGGCAGGCCCTTCCACCGCATGGCCACTCCCCCTCGACGACATGGGTGCGGGCGTAGACATTCCAGAAGGCCGAGCGGTGGATGCCAGCCTGCAGGATCAGGGCCTGGCGGTGCACGCCCGACACGAGATGGGCCGCGCCGCTCTCCACCCCGATGAAGAGGCGGGCCGCCCGGGTTTCGGCCAGCAGCTCCCGCAGGCCGAAGGACCGGTCGGAGAGCCGCTCGCCCACATCGAGGACCGACAGGCCCTCGGCCCGCAGCCGCTCCGCCAGCTCGACGCCGTGGCGGTAGGCGCGTAGCGGCTTCCATCCCCCGCAGTGCAGGCTGAGGACGACATCGTGGGGCGCCCCGGCCTCCGGCAGATGGCGCACCGGCAGGCCGCCGTAGGGCGCCGCCAGCCGGCGCACGCCGAACTCCCGCAGGCACTGGAAGAGAGTGTTGGCCGGCGCGTGGATGTGGTAGCGGAAATCCAGCACGAAGTCGAAGGGCACCCTCGCCCCCGTGTGGTCGAGACCTCCCTCGTAGCCACGCGGCGGCGTCTCCTTGGGCAGCGGATGGGCATGCAGGTCCGGGCGGTAGGGAAAGCAGGGCACCCCGTCGAGAAAGGAGGGAAACTCCCGGTCGTACTTGTTCCCGCGGCAGCCGAACCAGACGTCGAGACCGTGGACGCGGCGCAGGATGTCGCAGCACATCGCGTTCATCGCCATGTCGCCCATGCCGGGCTTGCGCGTCCACAGCAGGATCCGCTTGCCCCGGAACCAGTCGAGCCCGCGCCCGCCGTCGTGCCTCTTCCGATCGCGCGGATCGGCCATGCAGTAGCGCACCCGGTCGCGATGCACCGCGCGCTGGTCGCGCCAGAGGGTTTGAGGGAGCCGCATGGACACATGACACAACGGAGGAGCGGGAGAAGTCAATGGGTTATTGAGTTGATAGTAAATAGTTGATGGTTGATAGGCCCGGAACCGCCCTGTCTCCGCGTCCATCAGGCGCGGGGCCGATGTCCAAACGACGCTCGGCAACAGATTCCACTGAAAAGGAATGGGGCCTACGGAAGACGCGGAAAGCACTGAATTCCAAATACTTGTGCTATTTTGTCCACCCACCCCAAAGGTGAGCCACGCGCATCGTGTCACGCATTCACCTTCCGCGTTTTCCGAGTTTTCCGTAGGCCCATCTTCCCTTCTGGGTGGATCGACTCAACATCAGCGAACGACCCCATGTCTCCGATTCACCCGCCGACTTCTCAACTCTCAACCATCCACTCTCAACTCCTCCCCCCTTCCCCCAGCCTCCGATCCGGCAGCAGATAGTTGACGACGCAGTCGCACACGGCCTCGGCCAGCGGGGTGATGGGGCCGTCGTAGCCCGTGGCGGCCAGCTTTCCGGTCTCGGCGCGGGTGTGGTACTGGTAGGTCGCCCGCAGCGGCTCCGGCATGTCCACGAACTCGATCTCCGGCTCCAGTCCCATCGCCGCGAAGACCGCCTCGGCCAGCTCGATCCAGGTGTGGGACCTGCCCGAGCCGAGATTGAAGAGCCCACCGGCGTCCCGGTGTCCCGCGAGGTGCAGGGTCATCGCCGCCGCGTCCTTCACGTAGAGGAAGTCGCGGCTCTGCCGCCCGTTCTCGCAGTCGGCCCGGTGGCTCCTGAAGAGCTCGACCCGGCCCGTCGCGCGGATCTGGTCGCAGGCCTTGTGGACGAGGCTGCGCATCGCCCCCTTGTGGTTCTCGTTCGGGCCGAAGACGTTGAAGTACTTGAGCCCCACGACCCGCTCCAGCCATCCCTCGCGCCGCGCGTGCAGGTCGAGGAGGTGCTTGGAGTAGCCGTAGGGGTTCAGCGGCCGCAGGCGGTCCAGGTCGGGATCGCGGTCGTCCATGCCCGCGCCTCCGTCGCCGTAGGTGGCCGCCGAGGACGCGTAGACGAAGCGGATGTCCCTCGCCAGCGCCCAGCGCGCGAGGTCGCGGGTGTAGCCGTAGTTGTTGCGCATCAGATGGCCCATGTCCCGCTCCGCCGTGCTGGAGCAGGCCCCGAGGTGGAAGGCCGTGGCAAAGGGTCCCAGCGCGTCGCGCCCGAGCAGGCCGGGCAGCTCGTCGGCGTCCACGTAGTCAGCGAAGCGCAGGGGCGCGAGGTTGCGCCACCGCCCGTCGGCGCCGAGCCGGTCGCAGACCACGATGTCCTCGCGGCCGCCCTCGTTCAGCGCCCACACCAGGGCGCTGCCGAGGAAGCCCGCCCCGCCGGTGACCAGGATGCGTCCCTCCTTCATCGATGGACGAGATTAGAGGGTGATGGGGGTTCGGGGCAAGACTGGAATGGCACGGGATCAGGGCATGTTTTCGACGAAATAAGGAAGGCTACCTGTTTTGGCACGAAGCGCGGTAGGGACGCACCGCCGGGGCGTCCGCTGCGGAAGCAGGGGCCGACCATCCGACGCGGACGCCCCGGCGGTGCGTCCCTACCGGACTCCATCGGACGGGCAATGAGTTGGCGACTTCAGACGGTCATTGCCTTTTGATCCCGTGCCATTCGGGCAAGACTGTTTTTGCTTTTGGGAGGGATGCCGTCCTGCGGCCCCGGTGGTCGGGATAGGCAAGTGCGGAAGCCTCTTTCCTTGCGAGGCCGGCACCTCGGACTTGCGCAAAGGGAGAGGGCCTGCCATGTTGGTTCCGACATCGTCAGTCCGTGTCGCATGCCTTACTGAATTCGGATCCGGCCTCCCAGTCGATCACCTGCGCCGAGGAGAGAACCGGACGGTTAACCAGGACAGCACATGGGTGGTGGGGCTTGTGTTGGCATGTTTAGTTGGAGTAGGCGAACTTTGCCCTGAATGAAGAGCGACAAGAGTCGGAGAGAGGAAGGCCAGCGACAAACGGTGGCACCGAGGCGCTGCTGGCCGGACCTCTCCGGAGCTTGACCTAAAATGGGGTGTTCAACCGCCGAGAAGCCGGATTGATTTTATTTTTGAAAGTGGGTTGGCACGGCCAATGCCACTGGTTGGCTTGTTGGAAGTTACTTTCATGTTACCTGACCCCGGAAACTTAACGAAGAACCTCATTCAAGGGCTTCAATGCTCCGCTGCTTGCGTCTCGTATATAAATTCCAACGTTTCGAGCTCCGCCTTTCTGCAAAACGCCCTCTTTCGAAATAGAGGAATATCTCTGAGGGGGAGCTGAATTAACTGGATGCCGATCAGCATCCGAGACAACAATCTCACCCCTTGGTATCTTATAATTCAATGCCCTAACTCCATAATCAATTGTGATAAAGTCATACTCACCGTTAGACCCATTGTATATATAATCAGTGTTGAAATTGTTTTGGAGATACAGAAATTCCCGATCGACCTTGGTCGCGCACCCGTTTAACATCGCCATCGCAACCAACCATATGGAAAATCTAACCATCATCATGAACCGCCGGTTTTACGCAGGGTGACAGTCACTGAAGATGCCGATCCTTCACAATGACAGTTTGGAAGTTTCCCAACCGCACGGGGCCGAATCATTCTCAGGGCCATGACTGATTCGCCATTGCACTCTCCTTGTTGCTTTCCGCATTCGGGGACATCCATTTGGCTCGCGGCAAAATCTCGAATGAATTTATCCAGCTTTCTTTCTATCAACAACCTAGAGCACGCAACCTTACACAGATGAAACGGCCCCTTTTCCCAAACGACTTTC
Organism: uncultured Akkermansia sp.; assembly: GCA_964435425.1. Classification (GTDB taxonomy): domain Bacteria; phylum Verrucomicrobiota; class Verrucomicrobiia; order Verrucomicrobiales; family DEV007; genus Arctic95D-9. Next base: position 6,531 of record CAYSZN010000136.1, read on the forward strand.
CACTTCAATTCATTGACGTTTACAGAATAACAACATGGATTTTCGCATGACTTCACATCCAGGCTGTCGGCCTTAAGCTGAAACTCTTGAACATTGCCTTTATAATAGGTTATAGTTAGATCGGTGCCTGAAAACATTCCGTTCCCGAACTTTGTGTCCATTGACTCTATTTCAATTCGATCGGGCGGAGTGGGTGATTCAGGCTGCGCCCCGTATGCATCAATTGAATTAATCGTCGAATTAAAAGAAAACCCATAAACATTCCACCCTCCCTGCTCCTCAATCGGGTCCCGGTTCGGCCACCTCCCCAGCCAAGGGATGTAATACCTATATCCATAGTTGTAGTATCCCGTCTCCTCGTCGAGGAACTGCCCGTGGAAGCCGAAGCTCCACCCGGACTCGCTCCCTTCGCGGGGCGACCAGTCCGGCCCCATCACCTCCCGGCGTCCGAAGGCCGTCCAGCCGTAGCGCTCCACCACCCCGCCCTCCGCATCCACCACTGCGACCGGATCGAAGTAGTCCATCGCGCAGTAGAGCCGCTCGTCCAACGGTCCCCCGCCCCCCTCCGGGTCGCGGTCGCGCAGGATCAGCTCGTCCCGGTGCCCGGCCCTCGCCCCCCAGACATACTGGCACAGCACCAGCTCCGGCGGGTCGGTCGAGGCCGAGGCCAGCAAACCCGCCGTCACCGGACGACCGGCACGGCTGCCGCTCCCCTCCCCTCCGCCGCGCATCATCCACCAGCTCCCCGGATAGGAGTAGCTCGACCAATGCCAGCTAGAGGACCAGTGCCAGCTCGAATGGCTGCTCGCATGGTGCCAGCTCGACGACCAGGGGCCGGCCGAGGATCCATGGCTCGACGACCACTGGCAAGGACCCCAGCCCAGGACATGGCCGCGCCAGAAGCTGCCGGCCCCGCCGTTCCACAGCATCGTCCGGAAGCTGCTGTCCAGCACCTCGTCGAACACCGCGATCCCGTCCACCCACCAGTCGTAGGAGGTCGCCGCCCCGAAGTCCTCCGCCGCAAAGGGCCAGCTCCACGGATAGGAGGAGGACGGCGGCCACCAGGAGGAGGGCGGCCCGGAGGTGTGCACGTAGGACGAGCTCGACGGGGCAACCGGGGAGCCCACGAGGACGAGGCCGTTCGCGACGCGCGCCGCCTGTCCGGGCGCGAGGGCCTCGGTCTCCGGTGTGCCCCCGTCGAGGCACAGCCCGATCTCCACGCCGGGCACGATCCAGAAGATCGCGTGCCGCCAGCCCGCCGAGGAGCCGAGGGACAACTCCACCTCCTTGTCCCAGAAGCCTCCGCCCGTGTTGCTGGCGATGCGGAAGACCAGGCTGCCGCCGTCGAGGAGCAGCGCGTACTCCCCGCCCTTGGTGAAGAGCGCCTGGCTGGCCGAGGTGCTGTCGGGCAGGAACCAGAGGGAGACGGCCAGCGGCTTGGCCGTGCCGGGGTTGAAGACGGCGTT
>CAYSZN010000137.1:0-7995 GCA_964435425.1 uncultured Akkermansia sp.
CCCAAAGAACGAGTTGCCACATCGAGGCAACTCGCTGATTCCGAACCTCTCAACTATCAGCTCTCAACTATCAACTCCTCTCTCCCCCGCGATCAGATCGTCCAGCGTCTGTCGCTTTCTCACCACTGTCGCCTGCTCTCCCGAAACGAGGATCTCGGCGGGGAGGGGGCGCGAATTGTAGTTCGAGGCCATCACGAAACCGTAGGCACCGGCACTGAGGAGGGCGATGCGCTCGCCCGTCTTCAGGGCGGGGATCTCGCGGTTCTGGGCGAAGAAGTCGCCGCTCTCGCACACAGGACCGACGATGTCGACGACCTCGGTCTCGCCGGAAACGGGTTCCTTCAGCGGGGCGATCTCGTGGTGGCCCTCGTAGAGCGCGGGACGGATGAGGTCGTTCATCGCCGCATCGACGATCTTGAAGGTCTTCGCCGAACCCCGCTTCTCGTAGAGCACCTCGGTGAGGAGGACGCCGGCATTCCCGACCATGAAGCGGCCCGGCTCGAGGACGATGCGCAGGCCGAGCGGCTGCAGCAGGGGCACGAGACGGCCCGCGTATTCCTCGATCGTCAGCGGTGTCTCGTCCTTGTCCAGCCACCAGTCCGACCCGCCGCTGGCGAGGCTGTCGCGGTAGACGATGCCGATGCCTCCGCCGATGCTGAAGAACTCGATGCCGTAGAGGGACTTCAGCTCCTCGACGAGAGGCAGCACCTTCTCGACCGCCTCGACAAAGGGATCCACCGAAGTGAGCTGCGAGCCGATGTGCATCTGGAGGCCCCGGATCCTCACGTTCGGCAGCGCGGCGGCGCGTGCGTAGGCCTCGCGAATCACCGCGAAGTCGATGCCGAACTTGTTCTCGCTCTTGCCGGTGGAGATGTACTTATGCGTCTTCGCATCGACGTTCGGATTCACCCGCAGGGCGATGGGGGCGACCAGCCCGAGCTCTCCGGCGACCTGGCTGATGAAGGCGGCCTCGGCCTCGCTTTCGACATTGAAGGAGTAGATCCCTTTCTTCAGACCCGCCTCGATCTCGGCGCGGGTCTTGCCGACGCCGGCGAAGGTGCACTTGCCGGGATCACCGCCCGCCTTCTCGACACGGAAGAGCTCGCCGCCCGAGACGATGTCGAAGCCCGCGCCCTCCTTCGCGAGCAGGTTCAGCACCGCCAGGTTCGAGTTCGCCTTGGTCGCATAGCAGACGAGGCAGTCGAGCCCGGCCATGGCCCCGGAGAGGCGGCGGTAATGGTCGAGGATCGTGCCCGCGCTGTAGACATAGAGAGGCGTGCCGTGCTCGGCGGCGAGCGCCTCGAGGTCGACGCCCTCGCAGTGGAGCGTGCCGTTCTGGTAGTGGAAGGAATGCATGGGACGCGGAAGATACGGAGGAAATGGCGGGGGGCAAGGGGCGGAAGGGGTCGGCCCCTCACTCCGTCGAGACGCCGTCCTCCTTCTTCAGCGCGGCGGAGAGCGTGTGCCAGGCGAGCGTGGCGCACTTCACGCGGGCCGGAAACTTGCGCACCCCGAGGAGGGCGGCCAGCTCGCCGAGCTCGAAGGGATCGACCGCCGGCTCCTCCTTCGTCGTGAGCAGCTCGACGACCTCCGCGATCTTCGCGTCGAGCGCCGCGCCGCTCAGCCCCTTCACCGCCTCGGTCATGATCGAGGCCGAGGCGCGGGAGATGGCGCAGCCCTCGCCGGTGAACTGCACCGCCTCGACCAGCGGTCCCGCCTGCCGCACATAGACGCGCAGCCGGTCGCCGCAGAGAGGATTGTAGCCCTCGGCCTCGTGGCTGTGCGGGTCGAGGACGCCCTCGTTGCGGGGGCGCTTGTTGTGGCTCAGGATGATCTCCTGGTAGAGGTCTTCGAGATTGTCGTCCATCGTCGGAAAGGAGGCTGCCGACCCGACAGGGTCGGGCCGGGCGTTCGACCCTGTCAGGTCGCGCCCGCGATACCGGGAACAGGACTCGAACCTGCACACCTTTCGGCACTTGATCCTAAGTCAAGCGTGTCTACCAATTCCACCATCCCGGCGAGCGCGGTCCCAAACCTGCCATCTGGTGGCGGGAAGGCAAGAGCCATCCTGGGCAGGATGGCGGGAGATCGGCATCTCCGCTCCCATTCCCCAACGGGACGGAACGCGCCTTCAGCCTGAAGCCACCTACCGCATGGTCGAGGCTGGTTCGCGGGTTGCGTTTCGCGAGATCTCCTTCGTCCGTCCCTCCTCAAAGCAGCTTGTTCATGAGCGAGGTCATTTCCTCTCGGATTTCGGGCAGGGCGATGCCGAAGGACTTGCCGAGGGCCTTCAGGCCATTGACCTTGCCGAAATCCATCGCCGCTTGGAAGCAGCCTCTTCGGCGGATTCGTTGACAAGCGCCCCATCGGTCGTAGCTTGAGGCGTCCGCCTTCTTCGAGGCCATCGAGATGCAAAAGGAACGCAAGACCGGTCTCCGTCCGCGCGCTGCCGACAAAGCGGAGTCGCGCAGGCTCGACTCGCTACGGATCGCGCAAGGTGAAGATCCGGCCGAGGCCCAGTTGCGCAATTCGATTTTCCGGGAAGGCTTCTTCCGCTCCGGTCGTTTTTCAAACTTGGCCCGTGCGGTTGGCCGATGATGTCGAGGGATACCGGACCGGAGGACTACATTCCGTTTCTTCAAGGACTGGATGCCGCCGGGCACGAGTATTTTCTGGAAGGCGGGCAGTCGGTCAACTTCTGGGCCAGCTACTTTCTGGAGACCGGGATGGTGGATCGTTCCCTTGCCGGCTACCGACCATTCACTTCCGCCGATTGCGATCTTTGGGTCAGCAAGGAAACCCTGCAATACATCGCCCGGAAACACGCCTCGCGCTTCGTCGGCGGAAGTTCGCCCTTGGACGTGCAGTTGGGAATCCTTCGCCTCGGTGGAGAACCGGAGAAAACCATCGACCTGCTGGGCAATGTGTTCGGCATCCCGGAACGGGAGACAAAGAGGGCCTGCGAACGTGCGCTCGTCTTCGACGGCGTCCGGGTTCTCGACCCCGTCTTCCTATCTCGCAGCAAATGCCATTGCCTGCTCCACCTCGACCAGAGCAGCCGGCAGGACCGGAAACATGTCGAGATGCTGGTCCTGATCCTTCCCGCCTACTTCGAACGCCTGCACGAAGCCGCCGTGACGGGCGAAACCACGGAACGGCAGCTGATCAAGGAGTTGAAATACTTCCGAAACCTCGGGAAGGACAAATGGATACGGATGGCCTTGGATCGGATCCGGCGGGATCTTCCCGCTTTGATTCCCTTGGCGAGCTTCGCGGAGAGTCCGCTGGAAAAGGTCGCCGCCTACGCGAAAACGACATGTTCGCCTTGACCCGGCTCCCGAAGCCCTTCGTGTCGTTGAAGGGCAGAGAAATCCAAAATCCCACGAACTGCCACGGATGCATGCCAAATGGCGCTTGAGGGCACAGGACGGGTTGTGTGCCGCATCGAACCCTCGGAAGCGATGAGGTTAACGCTCGTGGCCCGGATGCGGACAAGAGTGTCCGCGCTGCATGCTCCATCTTGCACACTTGGGGCCAGAATCCCGCGCGCCTCCTTGCAAAAGGGCGCAATCCGTCGCAAACCAAAAATTGCCACATCTTTCTGTTCATCAATATCTTGCAATCCTTCCAATCGAAACTTGGCTAGCCTTGCTCAAACGCCCATTCGTCTCCCACCACCCATGACGCCGCCTCCCCTCCGGATCGACTACCGCTGCCGTGCGTCGGCCTTGGAAAAGGAGACCCTCTGGCGGCTCGAGGGCGACACGCTCCTGAAGATCGTCGAGGGGTTGCCGCCCTTTTCCATCCCTCTCCATTCCATCGTCCGCATCCGCCTGGAATACGCCCCGACCCGCTACCAGAAGCAGCGCTGCCTCTGTCGCCTGGACGATTCGCGCGGGGTCTCGACCGGCTTTCCGAGCGGACACTACGTCGGTTTCGCGGAGTTCGAGGACCGCAGCGCCGACTACCGTCCTTTCGTCCTCGAGCTGATCCGGCGGCGGGCTGCCTATGGCCCCGGCTGCCACTACCTCGCCGGCACCTCACTCGTGAACTGGCTCCTGCAATCCACCGTCCTCGCCGGTGGCCTCGCCCTCCTCGCGACGGTGCTGTGGCATATGAGCTCCGCCGTCAACGATTGGACCTGGGAACGGATTCTCATCGTCCTTGGAATGGTTCCCGCCGGCCTGCTCTGGCTCGCCAGCAACCGCCCCCGCGAGTTCGATCCGGCGCGGGTGCCGCGGGAGCTGCTGCCGCCGAAACCGGAGCCCTCCTGAGATCCGACCGAAACGGCGGCGGAATACCACGCTCCCCTACCAGCCGAAGGCGGCTTGGCGGAGCCAAACTCCCAAGGGCAGGGCGACCATCCCCAGGACGGGAAAGACGGCGGCCATGACGCATCGCTGCCATCGCTCTGGTTCGTAGAAAAAGCCGGAGAGAGTCCACACCAGCATCGCGGAGATCGCGTAGCACAGCCCGACCGCCAGCAGCGTCAATCCCGTCGCGGCGGCGATGGGCAACGCGTAGAGCAGAACGAACGCGAAAGGCAGCGTCCGCCACCAGTCGAGCTCCAGCGAATGACGCCCGATGCCCCAGACGAGGCATTGGATCGACAGGACAAGGAACACCAATGCGAAGTAGACGGCCGGATCTCTCATCGAGGCAGCTATTGCATCGCGTGGGCGAAATCGCAAGACGAGCGACTCGTCCCCATACCATTCCACATCGAAGCGAAGGTGGAGCCCGTCCAAGGACGGCAAGCCTTGACCGTGTCCACCGTTTCACGCTAGTCTCGGAAAGCTGGAAACCCCGTCATCCCATTCCCACCCCCCTTCGCCAATGAAAAGGTTCCTCCTCGTTAGCTTGATTGCCTCGCTCATCTCCGGACCGGTCGCCGCCCAAGAGCTTTCCGATGGCATCGTGGAGAAGACCAAAGCCCTGATCCAGCTCGTATCGGAGAGCAAGACGGGCACCTCAGGCGAACAAGCCAACTCCTACCTGGTCACCGGACTGAACCAAGCCTTGGCCTCCGGCAGCCTCGACAACCTCTCCGAACTCCTCGGAAACGTCATTCTCCAACGGGCGAATCTCGGGGAGCCCGCCATGCTTCTCGCCGGCGAGATCAACTCCCTCATCCTCGATGGGCACCGGCAGGCGACTGCCAACGAAATCAAAAGGCTCGAAGAGCTTTTCGCCCTCGTCGGAAAGACGGTGGGAGAGGCGCAGCAGCCGGCCGATCTGGATCGCATGATCTACCGGATCATCGACGAAGGAAATCCCCGCCAGGGCAACTCCAGGAGAGAGGACCCCCGCCTCGCCGCACTCCGCCAGCAAATCTCCTCCGCGAAATCCTTCCTCGAGAACTGGCAGGATTCCCTCTCCCATTTCCAGGAAAAAAACTACGATGGAGCGCAGTCGGCGATGCGCAGCACTCTGGGCAACAACCACAATTTCCTACCCCGATCCGAAATCCTCGACCGCCTCGCCGCCATCGAGAAGCTACGCAGGAAGCAATCGGGGCAGGATTCCGAGGAAGAAGCGATCACCTTCGAGGAAATCGCGAAAAACCTCGGAGACATCGAGGGCGCGTTGCGCCTGATGGAGCGATGGGTCGAGCAAAAACAGCGTTCGAGAAGAACGGGCACCCCCGACATGGCGCTCCAGTCGTTCTTCAGTCGGCTCGGCGCTCTTGTGACGTCCTACGAGCGCTACCAAGCCGGCCTCCCCTTCGAGCTCTCTTTCGCCATGGCGCGCACCGCATCCTACTCCTCGGAGATTCCCCAGGAGACCATGAAGCTGCTCAATGCCGTGGAGCTGTCCGTCGTCAAGCTCGCCCTGCCCCGCTATCTGGGGCTGCACGATGCGCCCAAGGCGGCCGCCGGGGAGTCTCTCGACGACTACTTCCATCGTCTCCTGCGCCATTACACGGACAAGGGCATGGCGGTGGAGGCTCTCCGCATCGGTTCGGTCCAGGACACGCTCCGGATCAGCAAGACGGTCACTCCCGAAGATCTGATGGGCCTGCGGCACCATGCCGCCGCCCGCTTGCAGATGAAGGCGGGCCAATGGCGGTCGGTGGTCCAATCGCTCCACGCGGCGCTCAGAACAGGAAGTCCTCTCCTCCCGGCGGGAGAAATCGGCGAACTTCTGAAACGCATCGAAAAAGAGCATCCCGAGGAGTATCAGCTAGGCACCTATCAGCCGCTCCCTGCCGAAGTCAGGATCAGCTATGTCAGGTCCGATCAACCATTCGACATGCAGCGGATCAATACGGAGACGAATCTCGTCGTGCCCGTCCCCGGAGTGTCTCCGGCGAAGGAACCGGAACCGAAACCCGCCGCCACAGAGGATCGCGCCTCGCCCGCCGTTCCCGACCGCCCTTGATACGATCCGGCGCTTGCCGTCCGATCCCCCATTGCCATCCCATTCCGGACCAAACGTCGCATCGGCAGGATGTCGCATCGACAGGTTTCGCCAAAGGCGCAATCCCGAAACCACCCCGCATTGACCTCGCCGCTCTCCTCCGCCAAAATCCCCTTCATGAAACGCCTCTCCCCCGCCCTCCTTCTCGCCCTCTCCCTGTCCCTCCTTCTTCCTCTCTCCGCCAGCGCCGAATGGACCATCGAAACCATCGCGGGCACGGGCAAGCAGGGCTTCGCGGGTGACGGAGGCCCCGCTCTGAAGGCCGAGCTCGACAATCCCTTCGGCATCGTGCGCGGACCGGACGGAGCCTTCTACTACTGCGAATACACCGGCCAGCGCATCCGCCGCATCGGGCAGGACGGCCTCCTCACGACGATCGCGGGCACGGGCGAGACCGGATTCTCGGGCGACGGCGGTCCGGCCCTGCAAGGCACCTTCAACAAGCCGCACGAGATCCGCTTCGACGCCGCAGGCGATCTCTACATCGTCGACATGGTGAACCACGCCGTGCGCAAGATCGAGATGAAGACCGGCCTCCTCACCACCATCGCGGGCACGGGCGAGGCGGGCTACAGCGGCGACGGCGGCCCGGCGACGAAGGCGCAGTTCAAGCAGCCGCACAGCATCCAGTTCGGTCCCGAGGGCGACCTCTACGTCTGCGACATCGGCAACCACGTCATCCGCCGGATCGACATGAAGACCGGCACGGTCTCCACCTTCGCCGGCACCGGCGCGGCGGGCGACACGCCCGACGGCTCGCCCATCGCCGGGACACCCCTGCGCGGACCGCGCTCCCTCGACTTCGACCGGGAGGGCAATCTCTGGCTCGCGACGCGCGAGGGCAACCAGGTCTTCAAGTTCGACCTCGAGGCCGGGTCCATCCATCACGTTGCCGGCACCGGGAAAAGCGGCTTCACCGGCCACGGCGGACCGGCCAAGGAGGCGACCCTGAGCGGTCCCAAGGGCATCGCCGTCGATGCGGAGGGCAATGTCTGGCTCGCCGACTGCGAGAGCCATTCCATCCGCGTCATCGACGCAGAGACCGGCAGGATCGACCTCGTCGCCGGAACCGGCAAGAAGGGCGACGGTGCCGACGGCAATCCGCTGAAGTGCGAACTGGCCCGCCCCCATGGAGTCTTCGCCGACGCCGACGGCGGCATCTACATCGGCGACAGCGAGGCCCACAAGATCCGCGTGCTGCGGAGGAAATAGGCTTCCGAAAGAATCCAAGGAGGACCGACATTCCTGTCGGTCAGCCGGTCCTGCCGCCGCCGGGGCGCTCCGACGAACGCCCCCCCGGCATCACGGACGGAAAGAAATTCTCACGAATTTCTCTACGGATGCCAGCGGCATTCCGCTGCACCGGGAGGATGACGGATGGCGGAGAACTGGCTCCGCCGCCGGAAGTCCTCAGTTGTTGACGGCCTTGTCGATCGCCTCGCCGACCTTCTCGCCGGCGTTGTCGAGCGCTTCGCCCACTTTCTCGGCCGGGCCTTTCGGATCGACGGCATCCTCGACGGCCTTGGCGGCATCGTCGATCGCCTCGCCGACTTGCTCGGCCGGTCCCTTCTTCTC
>CAYSZN010000138.1:0-7973 GCA_964435425.1 uncultured Akkermansia sp.
GGCAGCAGCACGGCCGGCCCCGGCGCGCCCGAGGGGATCCGCAGGCGCACGAAGAAGCCGGGGGAGAGGAAGGGGCTCCAGGCCTCGAAGACGCCGCGCAGGCGCAGGGTGCCCGTCGCGGGATCGAGCCGGTTGTCCACGAAGTCGATGTAGCCTTCGTGCGGGAAGCCCTCCTCGTTGGCGAGCTGGGCGAAGGCCGGGGTCTTCGTCTCGCGCGCCGACTTCCGCTCGCCCCCCTCGTGCTCCTTCATGAATTGGAGCACCGCGTTCTCGTCGGCGTCGACGTGGATGTAGACGGGATCGACGGAGACGACCGTCGTCAGCACGCTCTCCGGCCCAGCGCCGGTCGCGGAGACGAGATTGCCGACGGTGAGGCGGGCGTCGCTCACCCGCCCCGCAATGGGCGACCTGATCTGGGTGTAGTCGAGGTTCAGCGCCGCCATGTCCTTGGCCGCCTTGGCGGCGCGCACGCTCGCCTGCGCCTGGCGCAGCGCCGCCGCCCTGCGGTCGATCTCCTGGGCGGCCAGGGCGCCGGTGCCCTGCAGGCCCTCGGTGCGCTTGAAGTCGAGCTCGGCGAGGCTCGCGGCGACCTCCGCCTGGTCGAGGTTGGCGACCGCGAGATCGTAGTCGGCCTGATAGGGCTGCGGGTCGATCAGGAAGAGCGGCGCGCCCTTCTCCACGATGTCGCCGGCCTTGAAGCGGACCTCGGTCAGATAGCCGGCGACGCGGGCGCGGATCTCGACCGACTCCACCGCCTCGACCCGGCCGTTGAACTCGTCCCATTCGGTCACCTCCTTCTCGACCGCGACCACGACGTTCACCGGCAGCGGCCCGGAGGGTTCGGCGGCGGGCTCCTCCCGGCAGGCTCCGAGACCGGCCAAGGCCGCCGCGCCCGCGACGACGCGCATGATCCGCAATGGGGCAAAGACGCGAGTTGGCTTCATTGGAGACGGATGGGGGATCCCGACGCCCCTTTTTTCTATAAGTTTCGGCTCCTCCGGGCAAGTTCTATCGGCAATCTTTTCGCATTCTTCTTCGCATCCGGTCGCCGGACCGGTCGGCGGCGGTCGTCCAAGCCCGCGGAAGCGCGTGCGACGCGGCAGGCGACGGCTCGGTTTGTCTTCGCCGCCAAAATCGATTAGGCTTGGGTCCCATGGTTTCGATGCGCCTTTTCCTCCTCCCCGTCGCCGCGGCTTTTTGGGCCGCGCTCGGCTGTCCGTCGGCGCTCCGGGCGCAGGCTCTGATCGCGACGCCCATCGTGGAGGACGCCGATCCCGGCGAACCGGTCGCCAATCCCCCCTCGGCAGAGGCACCCCGGACCGCTCCCGAGATCCCGCCCTCGACCACTCCCGAAGAGGAGGCGCTGCGCGGCCGGATCCGGGAGCTCCTTCCCACGGACCGCCATTACGCGGAGCTCGCCGCGACCGTGCTCGCCCGCGCCTACGCGCAGCGCGGCTTCCGCCCCCTCTGGGAGCCTGACGTCCTCGACGCCGGATTCCATCGCGCCCTCGCCGGGGAACTGAAGCGCCACGCCATGCCCGAGCTGATGGCGCTCGACCCCGAGTCCCTCGCCGCCGCCGCGCCCTCCGGCCCGGTCGAGGCGAAGGACCTCGCCCACGCCGTCGCCTTCGTCGACGCCGCCCTCCTCATCCGCATCGGCGCGGTGCCCTTCTCCAAGATCTGGCCGGACTGGGACCGGAGCGATACGCCCGGCTCGGACGACCGCTCGGTCGAGTCGATCCTCGGCGATCTGGTGACGGCCGCCTCCCTGCGCCCCTTCGACATGACGAAGGCCATGGACGGCATGGGACCGAAAAACTGGATCTACCGCGAACTGTTGAAGGCCTACCCTGCCGCGCGCGAGGCCATCCTCAAATACTCCGGCCTGCCCCAGATCCCGGATCCCGAGCAAATCGGGCCGGGACGCCCCGGCGAGGCCTATCCCGCCGCCCCCGCCATCGCCGCCCACCTCATCGACCGCGGCTACCTGAACATGGCCCCTGCGCAGGCGGCAACCCTCTCCTCGATGACGCCCGAGCTGACGGGAGCGCTGATCGCCTTCCAGAACGACTTCGGCCTCGACGCCGACGGCATCTTCGGCCAGGCCTCGTGGCGCTATCTCAACACGAACGCCGCCGACCACTTCCGCGCGGTCGCCCTCAATCTCCACCGGGCCCGCCTCATGCCCGGAAAGCTGGGAGAGCGCTACGTGATCGCGAACCTGCCCTGCGCGGAGCTGCACCTCTTCGACGCGAACGACTTCCACGCCAAATCGATGCGCATCGTCCACGGCAAGGCCTCCGTCGCGGCGCAGCACACGAAGATCTTCCGCAACCGCATGCGGGAGGTCGTCTTCGGCCCCTACTGGAACGTCCCGCCCAGCATCGCGGTGAAGGAGCTGCTGCCGAAGATGGAGGGAGACTGGGGCTATCTCAGCCGGAACAACTACGAACTCGTCACGTCCTACGGCGCCAGCACCGGGGGGCGGGTCTCGCCCGACACCCTGCAGGCAGTCGCCCAGGGGAAGCTCCTCATCCGCCAGAAGCCCGGCGGCAGCAATGCTCTCGGCTACGTGAAGTTCCTCTTCCCGAACTCCTTCAACATCTACATGCACGACACGCCGGCGAAGGAGTATTTCTCCCGCACGAACCGGGACTTCAGCCATGGCTGCATCCGCGTCGCCAAGCCGGACGAGCTGGCCGAATGGATCTTCGCACCCGAGGGCTGGACGCTGGAACGGGTGCGGAACTCGATGAAGAACGACCTCAACAAGGGCGTCGCGGTGAAGGGCGGCATCAATGTCTACATCACCTACTTCACCCTCTTCCCCCGTCCCGTCCCCGGCGGGCGCTACCTCCTCGCTCCGGGACGCGACGTCTACTCGCTGGACCCGGTCGATGCGAAGACTCTCGCCACGGCGCTGCCCTGGACGGCGACCGCCGCGACGCCCTGACGGGTCACAGTCCGGTGGGGTGGTCGATGAAGCCAGTCTCCAGCCCGGGGAACTCCGCCGCCCAGCGCTCCGCCAGAGCCTTCACGCCGAAGGTCTCGGTCGCGTAGTGGCCGGCGTAGATCAGGTTGACGCCCAGCTCCTCGGCGGCGGTGTAGCTCCAGTGGGGCCCCTCTCCGGTCAGGAAGGTGTCGATCCCGGTCGCGGCCAGCTCGTGGATCTGCGAGCCCGCCCCACCGGTGACCACGCCCAGCTCGCGCACCCGCTCGCCGCCTCCGGGCGCGAGCCGCGGTTCGGCGCCCACTGCCTGCGCGATGCGGGCCAGCAGCTCGTCCCGGTGCAGATCCACGGAGAGGCGCAGTCCGAGATCCATCCCCTTCCATGGGGCAAAGGGTCTCCCCTGCCCCTCGAAGCCGAGGGCCGCGACCAGCCGGGCGTTGTTTCCCAGTTCGGGATGCACGTCGAGGGGCAGGTGGGCGCTGTAGATTGCAAGGTCGTGCTCCATCGCCAGCTTCAGCTTCCGGTAAAGCGGCCCCTCGATGCGCTGCGCCCCCTGCCAGAAGAGCCCGTGATGGACGACGAGGAGATCCACGCCGCTGCGGCAGGCCTGCTCGACGACGGGCAGGCAGGCATCGACGGCTGCCGCGACTTTCGCTACCAAGCCCGAATTCGCGAGCTGGAGCCCGTTGAGCGCCCCGGGATAGTCGGGAAGCGCGTCCAGATTCAGCCATTCGCCCGCCGTGCGGACCAAGTCTTGCAATGCTGCCATACGGACCGATACGCGCGCCGGAAACCGAAACGCAATGATTTTGCTTGGGGGCAGACCGACAATTTTCCTACCACTAATCTTCCTACCCTTCCTCGGAGCCTCCCCTTCCGCCGATATGGGGTAGGAAAATTAGTGGTAGGAAAATTTCAGGGGAGGGCAAGGAATGTCGCCCCTCCTTGGACAGCCCTGCCCTGTCGAATGCGGCGAGAGCCCCGGAAAACGCCGCGGTTCAGCGCTCCTGCCTCTCCCGGCGGGTCTTCTTCCGCTTCCATCCCCCTTCGGTCGCGAGGGCGAAGTCGATGAAGCCGCGGCCGCGGTCGACGCGGTGGAGCTTGACCTTGAGCCGCCCTCCCACGCCGATGACGGGGGCTCCGGTGCGGCTGCGGAACGCCTCCTGCCCCCGGTCGAAGAAATACTCCTCCCACGGCGGCAGGACATCCTTGCGGAGCATGCCCTTCACAAAGAGCCCGTCGAGCTCGACAAACGCGCCGATGGCCTTCACCTCGAACACGGTAGCGTCGAAGACCGTCTCCTCCTCCTGGCCCGCGAGCCCTTCGAGATACTCGATCAGCTTCAGCCGCTGGGTGTCGGCCTCGGCGTCGGCGGCGACCCGCTCGGTGCGCGAGATATGCTCGGCGATCTGGCCCATCTCGCCCTCGACCGGGACGGGATCGGCCTTCGCCGGTGCAGTCGGGGCATGGCGGCGCGAGAGGAGGCGGCGCAAGGCACGGTGGACGACGAGATCGGCGTAGCGCCGGATCGGGCTGGTGAAATGCGTGTAGTCCGTCTTGGCGAGCCCGTAGTGGCCGACGGGATCCTTCGAGTAGACGGCGCGGCGCAGGCTCTTGAGCAACCCGATCTTCAGGCTGTGCTCCTCCAGCTTGCCGCGGACGTCGCGGAGCAGCTTCTGCAGCTCGGCGCGGTTGGAGACGTCGCCGACGCGGTGGCCGAAGGCGCGGGCCTGCTCGGCGAATTCCTCCAGCTTGCCGGGATCGGGATCTTCGTGGATGCGGTAGATCGCCGGCACCGGCGCCTGCCTCGTCTCGCGAGCGACGGCCTCGTTTGCCGCGAGCATGAACTCCTCGATGAGCTGGTGGCTCTCGTCGTATTCGCTGCGCTTCACTCCGACGGCGCGGCCCTGCTCGTCGAGGATGGCACGCACCTCGGCGAACTCGAGATCGAGGCCCCCCTTGGCGAAACGCCGCTCGCGCAGCTTCGAGGCGAGGCGCCAGGCGCGGTGGAGATGCCCGGCGAAAGCCCGCTCCTTCCCGTCGGGAATCGCGGCGACGGCGGAGGCGTCGAGCTGCATCAGCGCGTAGGCCTCCTCGTAGGTGTAGCGCCGGTGGCTGCGGATCACGGCGGAGACGAAGCGGGAGGAAACCATTTTCCCCGACGCGTCGAACCCGAGGATGGCGGCATGGGTAAGCCGCTCGACTCCGGGCTTCAGGCTGCAAACGCCGTTGCTGAGCTTCTCCGGCAGCATCGGGAGGACGCGGTCGGCGAGATAGACGCTGTTGCCGCGCTTCCGCGCCTCGCGGTCGAGGGCGGTGCCGGGCTTCACGTAGTGGGAGACGTCGGCGATGTGGACGGCGAGCTCCCAGGTGCCGTCGGGGTGCTCGGTGACGCAGATGGCGTCGTCGAAATCCTTCGCGTCCTCGGGATCGATGGTGAAGACCTCGCGCCCGCGCCAGTCCTCGCGGCGGGCGGTCTCCTCGGGCGAGACCTCCTCGGGAATGGCCTCGGCCTCGCGCAGGACGGCGTCGGGAAACTCCAGCGGCAGCCCGTAGCGATGGATGATCGAGAGGATGTCCACGCCGGGATCGTCCTCTCGTCCGAGCACCTCGGTCATCTCGGCCGAGGGGAGATTGCGGGGACTGTCCCAGCCGGCGAACCTAGCCACAACGATGTCCCCCGGCTTCGCCTCGGGGAGGACGGAGAGGAGGCGGAAGGAGGTGGGGAGCCGTCCGTCCTCGGGCACGACCGTGGCGCGGCTGCCCTTGCTGTGGAAGCGCCCCACGATGCGCGTCCGGGACCGTTCGAGGATGCGGACGACCTTGGCGTGGGGCTCCGCATTCGGGGGAAGGGCCTGCCCGCCCCTCCCGTGGGGGACGCTGGCGCTGCGCGGCATGGCGCCGCGATGGCGCTTCGCATGCTGCTGCCAGCGCGGCGGCTCGGGGGCCACGAGGTGGACCTCGACCTTGTCCCCGTCGAGGGCGGTACCAGCAAGGCGGCCGGGGACGAAGAGCCTCGGCCGGTCCCCGGCGCCGAATCCGGGCACGGCGGCGGGATCGTCGGGAAGGAAGACGGCGCTCTGCCGCTTGCGGTCGCGGGAGAACTGGATCGTGCCGACGAGGGACGGGACCTTCGACCTCGCCGACTTCGGGACGAGGCGGTAGCGGGACTTCCGCCCCTGGTCGATCTCGCCCGCGTTCTCCAGCTCGGCAAGGGCGTCGCGGAACGCGCTGCGCTGGTTCGTACGGACGCGCAGAGCCTTCGCCAGCTCGGATTTGTTGAGCGGCTCGTAGTCTGCCCCGGAGAGCAGCTCCCGGATACGGGGAATGAACGGATTCTTCAAAAGAAGGGTCGGAAAAAGACAAAAAAGATGGACTAGCCGGGGACGATTGTGGTTACATGGTCACAGCACCGGACAAGGCGAAGACAAACGAACGCAAGCCGTCGTCCGGCTCCTCCATCCCTCCACATTGCCCCCGAACATGAAAATGTCACCCTCTATCTCCCGCGGTCGAGCCTTCACTCTGATCGAGTTGCTCGTCGTCATCGCCATCATCGGCATCCTCGCCGGCTTGATGTTCCCGGCCGCGACCGGGGTTCTCGCGAAAGCCGAGCGCGCCCACGCGGAGAACACCGCCTACAACCTGAAGAACGCGATCTCCGCCTACTTCACGGAATACCGCAAGTATCCCGTCGATCCCTCGAACAGCAGCGAAACCGACGAGATCCGCACCGACAACCGGCTGATGGACATCCTCCTCGGAGCCGACAGCCAGAAGACGGGCAGCGGCGCGCTCAACCCGCGCGGCATCGCCTTCTACACCGACAAGGCGGCAAAACCGATGGGCGGCGGCAAATACCGCAAGGGGATCACCCTCCAATCGGACGGCGGCGGCGAACTCTGGGATCCCTGGGGCGAACACTACTACGTCCGCATGGATCTCGACTACAACAACCGCACCGAACGACCGAACTGGGACCAAGGCGGCAGCAAATCGGAAGTCCTTCCCGAGTCCATTCTCGTCTGGAGCGGCGGCAAGGACGAGGATGACTCCACCCCCAGCGACAATATCAAGACCTGGTGACCTCCTTTTTTGGGGAAAGCGTGGCGTCTACCGCCATCCTCCGGAACCAGCGCACCCCTCCAAAGGGTGCGCTTTTTTCATGCCCTCATTCGACGAGGAAGTAGGGATTCAGCAGATCCTCCTTGTTGTAGCGCAACGGCTGGCCGGTGCCGTGCTCGACGACTTTCCTTCCGGCCTCCAGCGCGACGGCATGGGCGGCGGCGGTGTCCCATTCCATCGTGGGTCCGAGGCGGGGATAGACATCGGCGGTCCCCTCGGCGACGAGGCAGAGCTTCAGCGAGCTGCCGGCAGAACGGAACTCGACCGTCTTTCCCTCGGCCTCCAAGGCCGCCACGAAATCGCGCACCTCGTCGGTGAGGTGGGAGCGGCTCGCCACGACGACGACTTCGGACTTTTCCGAATAGTGCGGACCTCCCCCGAGGCGGCAAGGCTCCCCGCCGCCCGAGGACTTCCACGCGCCCCCGCCCTCGACCGCCCAGTAGAGACGGTCGCCGACGGGCTGGTAGACCACGCCGAGCACGGGACGGCCCTCGCGCACGAGGGCGATGTTCACCGTGAACTCCCCGTTGCGCTTGATGAACTCCTTTGTCCCATCGAGCGGATCGACGAGCCAAAAACAGTCCCAGTCGCGGCGCTCCGCGTAGGGAAGGGTCCGCGTCTCCTCGGAAATGACCGGAATGGCCGGGGCCAGCCGGGCGAGGCCCTCGAGGATGACGGCGTTGGAGCGACGGTCCGCCTCGGTCAGGGGCGAGGCATCGGCTTTCACATCGACCGAGAACTCGGTTCCATAGACTTCCAGCACGGCGTCCCCCGCGGCGCGGGCGATGCGCTTCACTTCTTCGATCTCGATCTCCTGAGGCATGTCGCGGTGACGGAAGGCGATGGATCGCGGATGTCAACCTCGCACTGCTGAAGAAGGGCACGCGGGGCGCGGCAT
>CAYSZN010000139.1:0-7971 GCA_964435425.1 uncultured Akkermansia sp.
CCTCGACCCGGACTTCAGGCTCAGGCTGCTGGCCAACTTTCATGCGTAAGCCCTGGCAGGAGATGAAGCTCCCCAATTTTCCCCTTTTCCCCCGCCTCAATCCGTTGTTCATTCCCCGCCCATGTCCACCTCCCTCGACGATCTCCGCATCTCCGGCACGCGCCAGCTCATCCCTCCCGTCATCCTGATGGAGGAACTGCCCGTCTCCCCTACCGCCGAGGAGACCGTCGCACGCGCCCGCCAGGAGATCGCCGACATCGTCGCCGGAAAGGACGACCGCCTCCTCGCCGTGGTCGGCCCCTGCTCCATCCACGATCCCGAGGCCGCGCTCGAATACGCCGACCTCCTCGCCGGACTGAAGACCGAGGTCGCTGACGACGTCCTCGTCATCATGCGAGTCTATTTCGAGAAGCCCCGCACCACCGTCGGATGGAAGGGGCTCATCAACGATCCGCACCTCGACGAGTCCTACGACATCAACGCCGGCCTCTCCATCGCGCGGAGGCTCCTCCTCCAAATCGCCGAGAAGGGCCTCGCGGCGGGGACGGAGTTCCTCGACACGATCAGCCCCCAGTTCTACGCCGACCTCATCGCCTGGGGCGCGATCGGCGCGCGGACCACCGAATGCCAGCTCCACCGCGAGCTCGCCTCGGGCCTCTCCATGCCCGTCGGCTTCAAGAACGGCACCAGCGGCAACTACCAGATCGCCATCGACGCGATCCAGGCGGCGCAACGGCCGCACCGCTTCCTCTCCGTGACCAAGGCGGGCGACAGCGCCATCATCTCGACCAAGGGCAACGAGACCTGCCACATCATCCTCCGCGGCGGCAGCGCCACCGGGACGAACTACGATCCCGAGAGCATCCGCGAGGTGCGCAAGGCCCTTGAGGCGAAGGGGCTCGAGCCCGCCATCATGGTCGATTGCAGCCACGCCAACAGCGAGAAGGACCACCGCAACCAGCCCAAGGTCGCCGCCTCCCTCGCCGCCCAGATCGGCGGCGGCGACGCCTCCATCCGCGCCGTGATGATCGAGAGCCACCTCAAGGAAGGTGCCCAGCCCCTCTCGTCCGACCGCTCCGCGCTCCAGCATGGCCTCAGCGTCACCGACGCCTGCGTCGGCTGGGAAACGACGGTGGAGATGGTGAGCAACCTCGCCACCGCCGTCCGGAAGCGCCGGGCGACCTATCTGGCGTAGTGGTGGACGCCCCCCCTCCACCCGGTTTAGAGCGGATCGTCTTGCCGCAAGGCAAGGGTAGGGCCGAGCGGCCCGAGCGGCCAATCGGACGTCCTGACGACGTTCGCTCCCCGAGCGGACCGCTCGGGGCTACCTTAGCGAACCTCCGCAAATGAAGCGCGGGGCGGGGCATCCGGGCCCCGCCCCTGCTTTTCATCTCTTCACCAATGTCCTTGCAGGACAAAAGCTCTCTTCGCGGCATCGGAGGCAAGCTCCTGGCTGGGAACGGGCGCAATCCCACGATCCGGCAGACCCAGGTTCCGCTGGCGCCGCCGCGAGGGCACGCGGACCGGATCGGGCCGCTTGCTCTTGTCGTAGCGCTGCTGAGCCTTCCATTCCCCCTTCTCCCAAATTCCTATTGCGGGAACTTGATTATCGAAGAGGCTCTGCCAGACCGGGAAGGTTTCCCGTCCCCCTTTCGCGAGTGTGACCATCTGTTTGTCGGCCCGAGCCTCTCCCCGTCCCGTCCATGCCTTCCCCCGCTTCCATCGCCGTTTCTCAAGCGGCTCGGAAAACGGATTCCCGTGGGGGTGGCTGGGCCTCGGAACTGCGGCAGAAACTGGAGCAGTGATTGTGTTGAGTGACAATTTACCATAATTTTCATAATTAATCAATGTTTTTATAATCAGGCTGCGATTCGATGAAAACCCTCCCATCCCATCCCATCACCGACCGGCTCCATCCGCCCGTGACCGCCATCACGGCCTACGACTATCCCTTTGCCCGACTCTGCGACGAGGCCGGGGTCCAGCTCATCCTCGTCGGCGATTCCCTCGGCATGATGGTGGCCGGCTGCGAGGACACCACCTCGGTCACGCTCGACCAGATGGCCTACCACACCGAAATCGTCCGCCGCGGGGTACGGCGGGCGGTGCTCGTCGCCGATCTGCCGATCCACACCTACGACACGCCGGAGCAGGCCGTGCGAAGCGGCCGCCGCCTCATGGAGGCCGGAGCCGACGCCGTGAAACTGGAAGGCGGCTTCGGACAGGTAGAGAAGATCGCCGCCCTCGTCGCCGCCGGCATCCCCCTCTGCGCCCACCTCGGCATGCTCCCGCAACGAGTGCGCGAGGAAGGAGGCTACAAGAAGAAAGGCAAGTCGGCGGTCGAGGCCGGGCAGCTCGTCGAGGCGGCCCTGGCCCTCGAGGAGGCCGGAGCCTTCGCCATCGTTCTCGAAAGCGTCGTCGCCGAGGTCGCGGCCGAGATGACGAGACGTCTGCGCATCCCCACCATCGGCATCGGAGCCGGAGACCAGTGCGACGGACAGATCCGGGTGCTCCACGACGTCATCGGAGCCTACCCCTGGTTCGTCCCTCCCTTCGCGAAGGTCCACGGCAATGTCGCCGAGGTCGTCCGGAACTCCCTCCGCGCCTATCTCGAGGACGTCTCCGGCCCTGCCTCCGGCGAGCCCATCTCCTAAAAAAAGACTTGCACGGGCGGTCTCGACGGGAGACACTCCACCGTCCCTGAACGCACCTAGATCGGGAATCCGCGCCACCTTTCCCACCCTTTCCGGCGCGAACCTTCCCACCGTCGAATTAAGGGATGTCCGTCTCCCGAAGGCTTCGTCCGAACCTTCTCCGACGTCCGGAAATCCGAGCATTGTCGGATTTCGGAACATTCCATCCTTCCAACCTCATTCCCCTTTGAACTGGAGAACGCTCCCGGCTTCCACCCACCACCCCGCCCGACGCGATTTCTGATTCCCCGGCGATCGTCCAGATTCCCGCCTCTTTCTCCCCTCCCCGTTCCAAAAGGTTCCGAACGGTCCCGACCGCACTTTCCCCATGAGCGATTCCGAATCCGACGCAGAAGTCCTCTCCCCTCCCTCCGGAGAAGTCGGCTCCGCGCGCCCCCCCGTCCGCAAGCGGGCGCCCCGCAAGACCAGCGCGAAAAAGACCGCCTCCGGATCGCCCAGGGCGAAACGCGCCTCCCAATCCGATCCCGCGCCGGTCGAAATGCCGGAACTCCCTCTCGTCATGGTCGAGGAGGCCCCTCAGGCCATCACCCCCACCGGAGGCAACGCCCCGACCGAACCCCACGCGGAAGTCGAAACCACCGCAAGCGACGAAGGAGCCGAAGCCCCGCCCGCGGATGGCCAGGGCCGGAAGAACCGCAATCGCAAGCGCAAGCGCCGCGGAGGCCGGGATGGCTCCGACGACGAACGCTCCACCCCGGATTCGGCGGATGCCTCCGCTCCCACCGATGACGAAGAAAGCGCGCCCGGCGACGGCGAAACCGAGGAGAATGGCGAGCCCCGCGTCTTCAAGACCCGGAAGCAGCGCTTTCTGGAGCGCAAGGAGAAGGAGCGCGCCCGCGAGCTGGCCGCGCTGGAGGCCTCGCCCGCAGTCGAGTCGGAAGGCATCGTCGAAATCTCCCCGAAGGGCTTCGGCTTCCTCCGCGAACGCATCCGCAGCTTCCAGCCGTCGCCGAAGGACGTCTTCATCACTCCCGAGGTCGTCAGGATCTTCGGCCTGCGCGACGGCCTGATGGTCCGCTGCATCTCCAAAAGCGGCGTGCGCGGTCCCCAGCTCATCGAGGTGCTCTCCATCAACGGTCGCCCGCCGGAGGAATGCGCCACCCTTCCCTACTTCGAGGAGCTCACCGCCATCAATCCCAACAAGAAGCTCACTCTGGAGACCGAGTCGAACCGCGCCACGACCCGCGTCATCGATCTCGTCGCGCCCATCGGACGGGGCCAGCGCGGGCTCATCGTCGCCCCTCCGCGGACGGGCAAGACCACCTTCCTCCACCACATCGCCGAGGGCCTGCTGAAGAACTACGATGACGAGATCCACCTGATGGTCCTGCTCGTCGACGAGCGGCCCGAGGAGGTGACCGACTTCGAGCGATCCTTTCCCGACGTCGAGGTCTTCTCCAGCTCGAACGACAGCGAGGCGAAGGACCACACCCGCATCGCCCTGCTCGCGACGGAGCGGGCCAAGCGCCTCGTCGAGGGCGGGCGGCACGTCGTGATGCTGATGGACTCCATCACCCGGCTCGCCCGCGCCTTCAACAGCCAGATGCGCGGCGGCGGCAAGCGCGGCACCGCCAGCGGTGGCCTCATCGTCGGTGCCCTCGAGGCTCCCCGGCGCATCTTCGCGGCGGCGCGGAACACCCGCGAGGCGGGATCGCTCACCATCATCGCAACCGCCCTCGTCCAGACCAACAGCAAGGCCGACGAGGCCATCTTCCAGGAGTTCAAGGGGACCGGCAACATGGAGCTCGTCCTCGACCGCCAGCTCGCGCAGAACTACGTCTATCCCGCCGTCGACATCAACAAGTCGGGCACCCGGCGCGAGGAGCTGCTCCTGCCGCCCCACGTCCTCGAGAAGATCTACGTCATCCGGCGCGGGCTCAGCGGCTACCGTCCCGTCGACGCGATGGAGTGGCTCCTGAAATGCATGCAGCGCTATCCGACGAACGCGCAGATGCTGATGGACATCAAGGTCACCGCCTTGGCCTGAGCACCCGGTACGGTGGGGCGCCGCGGAGGGGCACGCTCCACAATCCAGTCCCAGCCAAGGAGGGAGCGTCGCTTGGACGTCCGCGATTGGCGGCGCGGCCCTACTCTTCCCCCCCATTGGAGAACGAGGCGGACTTTTGTGCCTTTTCGCGGCCAAATCCCTCGAGCCTGAGCCCGGGGCCCCAAACCGCTACTGCCCGGACGGCGGACTCAGCGATTTCAGCGTGCTGCCGAGATCCTCCAGCATCGTTCCGAGGTCCTGAAGCCCCTTCACCGCCTCGGGATTCTCGGAGAGAAGCCGGAGGATTCCTCCCACCGGCGAGGTCCCGGCCGGAGCCGCCGCGCCCACGGGAATGGACCAGGCGTCGAGCCAGGTCACCGTCGTCCTGGCGAAGCCTTCGGCCTGCAGTCGCCTTTCGAAGTCGGGCATGTGCCCCGCTCCGTAGAAGATCGCATAGCGGCCCGGTCCCTTCACCTTCCGCACCGCCGCCAGCTTCTCCATGACGACACGGTTGCGTTCGCCGACCAACACGGTTCCGTCCTCCCCTTCGAGCTGGGAGATGAACGACTCCGCCTCGCTCAGAAACGGAGCGACGGAACGCTTCAGCCCGGCGGTGTCGCCGGTGAGCACGGCTCCGAAGACCCGCTTCATCATCGCTTCCATCGCAGCGGCGTCCGAGGGCACACCGGCCACCTCGCCGTTCTCGGCGAGGGCCGAAGCGCGGGTGAAGAGGGTCATGAGCGACTCGTTCCGCGCCGTCATCAAGGCATCCATCTCTTCCCACGCGACATCGGCGTGGACGAAGGACGGAGGCGTGTAGTCGACCGCGTCGAGCTGGAACTCCAGCCCCAGAAAGCTCTTCGCCAACTGCTGCAACTGGCGCAGCGAGCCGATCTCGTCCGCCACTCCATGCACAGGCTCCTCCACGGCACGGTGCGGCCCTCCCACCATCTCGTAGAGGACAGCGTCGTAGCCTTTGAGCCGCTCGTTCAGATCGGCGTAGTAGGCAGCGTCGGCGAGATGGACCACGCCGACGAGATCGATGCTCTCGCCCGCTTTCTCGAAGCGCACCACCGCGGTCTGGAGACGGTCGGCCCCGGACACGCCAACCGACTTGTCCGCCTCCACAAAGCGGATGTAGTCGGGCGTCCCGGAAGAAAGGTCGACCGGCGGCTTCGGCGGAGCCACCGTCTGCGCCGAAGCGGCGCAGGCCTGGAGCACAAGGAGCAGGGCAAGGAGACGTTCCATCATGGTCTTTGTAACGCGGTGGGCGGATCGTTTGTTAGGGAGGCGGATACTGGGAGAGCTGGGCATGAGGGACCGAGGATGTGGCCTTTTGGCGGCCATTCCTCACTTGAAGCCGAGGACCACGAGCTTGCCCGAGGCGTTGCGGCAGTAGATCCGTCCGTTGGCAAAGACGGGCACGGTCCAGACCTTGGGATCGAGCACCTGCTGCCGGAAGGCGGGCTTGTATTCGGTCGTTGTCGCCGGGGCGATCTGGAGCTCGCCCGACTCGGTGAGGACGATCAGGTCGCCCCGCACCGCCGCCACCGTCCCGTGTCCGACCTCGGGAGCGGTCCATTTCACCGCGCCGGTGGCGAACTCGATACAGCGGAGCCCGGTGCCATCCTGCCCCTCGTTGCCGCTCACGCCGTAGAGATGGCCGTCGATGAGCACGGGCGCATTCATCTGCGCCTGCATCTCGCGGCTCTGCCAGACTTTCTGCGGTGCCCCCTTCCCCGCCCACTTCACCAGCGTCGCGCCCTTGCCGTAGCCGCTCGTGATGAAGACCTCGTCGCCCCGGACGATGGGATCGGCCGCGTTCACCCCGTAGCGGGTCATCCACTTGTAGCGCCACACCTCGGTGCCGTTGCTGGCATCGACGCAGACGTAGCCCCGCTTGTTCGACAGGATGACGAGCCGCCAGCCGTCGCGCACAACCGGATGCGGCGTCGAGTAGCCCGCCTCCTCGTTCCCGGACTTCCAGACCACCGAGCCGTCGTCCTTCTTCAAGTTGATCCCCGAATCCCCCGCGTTGACAAAGAGCCAGCCATCCCACACCAGCGGCGCCCCGCTGAAGCCCCAAGTCGGCTTCGTGTAGCCGAAATCCTTGTTCAGGTGCTTCTGCCAGACAACCTTGCCGCTTGCGGCGTCGAAGCAGAAGAGCTCCCCCTCGCGGGCGACATGGTAGATCCGGTTCCCGTCGATCGTCGCCGTCGCGGTGGTTCCGCCCTGGAAATAGAGGTCGCCGAGAGGCTGCGGGTAGGAGAACTTCCACCTCACCTCGCCCGTCCCCTCGTCGAAGCAGTAGACCGTGTCCGTCTCCTTGCCGTCGTGACCGCTGATGACGACCCGTCCGCCGCCGATGACCGGAGCGCTGTAGCCGAGCCCGACCTCCGAGCGCCACCGCACCTTCGCCTCGCCCGCAGCCTGCAAGCCTTCCTCCGTCGAGATGCCGTCCAGTTCCGGCCCCCGGTATCTCGGCCAATCCCCGGAAAGCACCCGTCCCTCGGGAAGAAGGAAGGCAACGAAGAGAAGTGCCGGATTGACGCGGGGGAACGAAAAGGGCAGCATCGACATGCCCTAACCTCATGCAAATCCCCCCCTGCGCAACCCCTCTCTGATTGTCTCATACTCCTACTCTTACTCCTTACTCTTGCCTCTTCCTCTTATCTCCTCCAAAACCGAGGAGTAAGAGGAAGAGGCAAGAGTAAGGAGTAAGAGTAGGAGTCCCCCCAACCATGCCACTCTTCCTCGCTGCCGTCTTTCTCAGCGCCTTCCTGCTCTTCCAGGTCCAGCCGGTCATCGCGCGCTACATCCTCCCCTGGTATGGCGGCAGTCCGGGCGTCTGGACGACCTGCCTGCTCTTCTTCCAAAGCGGTCTCCTCGCGGGCTACGCCTACGCCCACGCCCTCGTCACCTTCCTGCGGGAGCGGCGGAAGCTCCAGGCCGCCGTCCATCTCGCCCTCCTCGCCGCCGCCTGCCTCCTCCTCCCCATCACGCCTTCGGCGGAATGGAAGCCGGACGGCACGGAAGCGAGCCCGGTGGCGGGCATCGTCCGTCTCCTCGCCCTGACGGTGGGTGCTCCCTACCTCCTTCTCTCGGCCTCGGGACCGCTCCTCCAGCACTGGTTCGCCGAAGCCCAGCCCAGCCGCTCGCCCTACCGCCTCTATGCCGTCTCGAACCTGGGCAGCCTCCTCGGACTGCTCACCTACCCCTTCCTTTTCGAACCCCTTCTCGATGTCGGGACGCAGACCTCGCTCTGGTCCT
>CAYSZN010000140.1:0-7970 GCA_964435425.1 uncultured Akkermansia sp.
ATTCTCCGACGCCAGCTACCGCTTCTTTCCAGCCAGGCCCTCCCCCTTCCTCATCGGCGTCGGACGGACCCTGAACCGCCATCTCATCCTTCCGGGAAAGAACCACCGGATCGCCGAAATCCAGATCGAAGGGGAGACAGGGACGGTCCTCGAGGCCAAGGCCCGGGGAGAGCGACTGGTCTTCGTCGTCAACCACCCCAGCCACAGCGATCCCCAGGTCGTGACCGAAGCGCAGCGACGGCTCGGCCTCGCCGGCTCCTTCATGGCCGCCTACGATGTCTTTCTGCGCAGCCGCTTCACGGCCTGGAGCATGCAGCGCCTGGGCCACTTCTCGATCGACCGCGAAGCCGCCGACCGCAAGGCGATGGCGGCGGCCATCGCCACCGTGACGACCGGCCACTACGCCCTCAATATCTTCCCGGAGGGCAATGTCTACCTCACCAACGACCGCATCACTCCCTTTCTCGACGGCACCGTCTTCATCGCCCTGAAGGCGCAGCAGGCCCTCGACGGCGTCCCCGTGAAGATCGTGCCCACCAGCCTGAAGTTCACCCATCTCACCGCTCCCCGCGAGACGGTGAGGCAGCGGCTCGTCGAGCTTGGTCGCGACAGCGGCCATGCCTATGCGCCCGGCTCCTCCGGCGATCCCCTCGGCGCAGTCCTCGGACTCGGTCGCCACCTCCTCGGCAGCTACCTGCAGAAGCATGGCTTTCTCGGAGATGCCTCCGGGGAAAGCTCCCTCCACGAGGTACTGGAGCGCTTCGCCGCCAGCCTTGTCGCCGGGCTGGAGGACGCCCTCGGCCTTTCTGTGCCGAAGACGGGCGGGCTCGTCGAGCGCATCCGCAAAGTCCGCTCGACGATCCACCAGATGAAGACGGATCCCTCCGGCGCGGCCCATCCGGAGATCGAGGGCCTGGCCGAGCGGGCCATCCTCGCCCTCCGCGTGCATGGCTACCTGTCGCCCTACCTCACCGAGCGTCCCACCATCGACCGCTACGACGAGACGGTGGAGCGCCTCGCCGAGGATTTCTACTCCCGCGCGATGCCGCGCACCGGCCCACGCCGGGCCATCGTCCATCTCCACGAGCCCATCGACGTCTCCACCTTTCTCGCGGAGGCCGGCAGCCTGCGGAATGCCGTCGCCCCCCTCACCCGCGCGATGGAGGGCACCATCCAAGCCGGCATCGATGCGATCAATGCGTCGAACGACGCTCCCGGAGCACAAGCCGTATCGGAACCTGTCTCGGGATAGAGGCAGGAAAGTCCGAAATCCGAAGCTCGAAATCCGAATGGGCCACAAATTGGATTTCGGATTTCTGGTTTCGGATTTCCCCCATGGCGCAAATCCGAATCGGTCGGCCTTGCCAAATCCAGACCGATTCCTCTACCCTATCTGCGATGAAAGCGTTCCTGCCCTTTGCCCTCGTCCTCTCCTTCACCGCTCCATCTGTCCTCCGCGCAAACTGGCCCGCATGGCGCGGGGATCTCGCCGGCTCGGGCGTCACGAAGGCGACGGAGCTGCCGCTCGAATGGGGCAAGGACAGGAACGTGCGCTGGCGCGTCGCCCTCCCCGAGGCCGGGAATTCGACGCCCATCGTCCATGACGACCGGCTGTTCGTGACCCAGCCCATCTCGCCGGAGAAATGGCGCGGCCTGATGTGCTTCGACCGCAGGACGGGCGAGCTCCTCTGGAAGAAGGGCGTGGTCTACGACCAACCCGAGCGCACCCACAACACCAATCCCTATTGCTCCCCTTCCCCGGCCACCGACGGGAAAACCGTGGTCGCGGCCTATGGTTCCGCCGGGGTTGCCGCCTACGATTTCGAGGGCAAGGAGCTCTGGCACCGGGATCTCGGTCCGGTCGACCACGAATGGGGCAGCTCCAGCTCGCCCGTCATCCACGGCGACCTCTGCCTCGTCTACCACGGTCCCGGCACCGGATCGGGCCTCCACGCGTTGAATCTGGTCACCGGAGAGACGGTCTGGAAGTGGGAGGAACCCAAATGGACTTTGGGCGAACGCACCGACGGCTTCGCGGGCAAGGACGACGGCATCGTCGGGACGTTCAGCACCCCCATTCTCGTCCGGGCCGGGGACCGCGAGGAGCTGGTGATGAGCTTTCCGACGGAGATGAAGGCCTTCGACCCGAAGACCGGCGAGGTGCTCTGGACCTGCGGAGGCCTCAATCCCCTCGTCTACACGTCTCCGATCGAGAGCGATGGCATCGTCCTCGCCATGGGAGGCTACTACGGCAACACCATTGCCGTGAGGACCGGAGGCAACGGAGACGTCACCGCCACCCACCGGCTCTGGCAGGAGGTCCGCCACAACGGTGGCATCGGCACCGGCGTGGTCAAGGACGGGCACTGCTACTACCAGACCAGCGGGGGCATCGCCCTCTGCCTCGAAGTGGAGACCGGCAAGACGCTGTGGAAGGCCAGACTGCCCGGCGCAGGCAAGTCATGGGGTTCCTTCGTCCTCGCCGGAGACCGGATCTACTCCCTCAGCCAGGCGGGCGACACCGTCGTCTTCCGGGCCAATCCGGAGCAGCTCGAGGTTCTCGCCGAGAGCGATCTCGGAGAGCAGACGAACTCGTCGCCGGTTCCCGTGGACGACGAGATCTTCATCCGCACTCACGAGGCGCTCTGGTGCCTTGGGGAAACACGGTAGCGTCCACCACAGAACCCTCTGCAGCCGACTCGGATACCCAGCGCGCGCCCTAGGGCTGAATCAAAATGGGCCTACGGAATCCGCGGAAGGCACTGAAGCTCCATGAGCTTCATTTTCCGTGCTTTCCGCATGTTCCGTAGACTGCCGTCCACGGAATTCAAGGTTTCATCAAATACGCGAAAAGATCCCTCAACTCCTTGTCGCTCAGTCCGCCGAGCAATCCGGGAGGCATCAGCGAGATCGGCGAGGCCTCGATCGTGTCGATCCCGCTCCGGTCGAGAAGCGACACCTGTCCCGCGAGGTCCTTGAGCGTGACGGTCCGGGGCGTCTGCTCGACCATCAGGCCGACGACCTTCCTTCCATCCTTCATCGAGGCGACGTAGTTGCCGTAGCCCTCGCGCAGCTCGAGGCTCGGATTGACGATGGAGGGGATCCAGAAATCCGGATTCGCCCGCTCGTAGCCGGTGAGGTCGGGACCGATGGTCAGCCCCTCGCCGAACAGCTGGTGGCAGTTCGCGCAACGGGTCGAGAAAATCGTCTTCCCTGCGGCCTCGTCTCCGGAGCCACCGGCGAGAGCCTCCTTGATCCGCGCCGTCTCGGCGGCAAGGTCGATGCCGCCCGATCCGGCGGCGATGCCGGGCCAGTGTTTCTGGATACGGGCATCCAGCTCGGCATCGCGGTGCTCCATCATGAGCTGGACGACGTCAGCATCGAGGTCGCGGGCCTTGATCGCGGCCCGGTCGACCTGGTCCATCATCAGACGCGCCCAGGCGAGGCGTCCGGCGAGGACCCGCTCGGCGGTGGAGCGCACGCCATGCTCGGCGGGCAGGGTGGAGCCGTAGCGGCCGATGATGCCCTTGGCCACGGCCTCGTCCTCGAAGCGGGCGAGGGTTTGCAGGGCGACCCGCTTCAGAGCGTGCTCCTGGTTCAGGGCGAGAATCCTCAGCAAGGGATCGACGACGCTCTTCTCCCCGCTTTCGCCGAGCTGGCGGACCAGTTCGGTGCGGACGCCCGTGGGCAGCTTCGTGTCGAGCACGGCCTTCTTCGCCTCGTCGAGGGCACCCGGCTCGCCACTCCGCAGGCGCAGGACGAGGCCGCTGTCGCCGAGGGAGCGGGAATAGTCCTGCAGGGCGCGGGAAAGGGAATCGGGCAGCGTCGGCATCGTCACGCCTTCGAAGGCCGACTGCAGCGCCTCGATCAGCTTCGTCTTCGCGGTCTCGTCGGGCGCCTTTTCCAGCAGGGCGGCGGCGCTGGCGAAGTTTTCCAGCCCGCCGGCAATGGCGTAGCGCTTCATGAGCCGGTCGAGCAGCGCCTCGTGGACGAGTGGACGCGCCCAGACCTCGGGCTTTGTCAGCCAGACCCCGATGCCCTCCCGGTGGGACTCCGCATGGGCCTCGAGCGCCCACCAGACCATGAGCGGCTGATGGGGATCCCCGAGATCCCCATCGTGCCGGGTCAGTCCATCGATCATGGCCAGGGCCATCCCGGCGGGAAGCCGCTTCGCCGAGGCCGCGAGCTGCACCCGCACCTGCACGTCCGTCTCGCTCATGGCAAGGTCGGCCAGCGCGGCGGCCAGCTCGCCCGTGGCGGTGCGACGGTCGCCGACGAGGCGCACGACCCAGCGCCGCACCTCCGGCTGGGGATGGGTGAGCCATTTGGCGGCACGCTCGTCGGTGAGCCCGTCGAGCAGGTTCAGCGCCCAGAGCGCCTCCAGCGAGGCCTGCCCTTCTCCGGCATCGACTTTCGCCACGAGCTCGTCCACGACGCTCCGGTCTCCCCGCCATCCGAGCTCGAGCACGGCCCGCCGTCTCACGAGCCGGTTGGAGTGCTCGAAGAGGGCGATCAGCTCCGCCGACGGCAACTGGCTCAGATCCCCCTCGCGGTAGACGGGGACCTTTCCGTCGGGACGGAGGCGGTAGATCCGTCCGCTCGTCTTGTGCCAGTCGTCGACGGGACGCACATGGCTGAGGCGGCTGTCGTACCAGTCCGCCAGATAGATCGCTCCGTCGGAGCCCAGTCCCGCGTAGACGGGGCGGAACCAGCGGTCGGGTGACTCGACCGGATTCTCCTCGTCCACCGTGCGGTAGGTCGATCCGTCGCGTTCGAGACGGCTCGACCAGACGAGGTTGTGGAGCGCGTTCGCCGAGACGATCCGCCCGGCCAGCTCCTCGCCGAACAGCCCGCCTTCCTCGATCGCGAAGGTCTGGGGAAAGCGGCGCTCGTCGCCCTCGTGCCCCATGTGCTCGAAGTAGCCGAAGGCGTAGGGGTTGGTCAGCGGACCGTGCTTGCCCCAGGATTTGGTGCCGTAGCTGCCCTGCGGATAGAACATGCCCCGGGTCTTGCCCCCGTTGGTTCCCGAAAAGACATGGCCGGTCGCATCGATCTCGAGGCTGAAGGTGTTGCCGCCGCCTTCGGCGTAGATCTCGAAGCGCTCGGTCTGCGGGTGGAAGCGCCAGACCATCTGCCCCTGCCAGGCGACCGTCTCCCCGCTCGCGGGATCGACGACCTCTCCCGTGGTGGTGCTGCCGTTCGCCCCGTAGAGCCAGCCGTCGGGGCCCCAGACCAGGCTGTTCATGACCGCATGGGTGTCCTCGATGCCGAAGCCGGAGAGCTTCACCACGGGATCGGCATCGGGTACGTCGTCCCCGTTGGCGTCGGGGTAGAAGAGCAGATAGGGCGGGTTCGCCACCCAGATCCCCCCGGCCCCGACCGCAACCGAGGTGGCGATGTTGAGGCCGGTGACGACGTCCTTGTGCGATTCGAAGACGCCGTCCCCGTCCTTGTCCTCGAAGACGCGGACGATGTCCTCGCCCCGCTCGCCATGCGGCGGCGGCGTGGGCACCTTGTCGAAGCGGGCGCGGAGGTGATCGTCGTACTCGACGATCTTCAGCCCGGCGGGAAACTGGTACTGCCGGTAGAGCACCGCCCAGAGACGTCCCTTCGCGTCCCAGGCGAGGAAGAGCGGCTGCTCCACCGCCGGTTCGGCGGCGACGAGGTCGAGAGCGAAGCCCTCGCGCAGGCGGAAAGTCTTCATTGCCTCCTCCGCC
Organism: uncultured Akkermansia sp.; assembly: GCA_964435425.1. GTDB lineage: Bacteria > Verrucomicrobiota > Verrucomicrobiia > Verrucomicrobiales > DEV007 > Arctic95D-9. The sequence continues at coordinate 5,718 of CAYSZN010000140.1, forward strand.
GGCGTCGGCACCGAACCATCGGCCAGGGCTCCCCGTCCGGCAAAGCCGCGGATGACGCCGAGGGCCTGGTCCGAACCGGCCACGGCGGTGGCGTTTTCCCTGCCCCCGATCTCCTGCGCGACGAGTCCAGTGCAGGAGACGGCGGCGAGGCAGCAGAGCCCGGCAAAATGCGATCCTCTCTTCATGATCGGCCTACGATGCCGAAAGCCGTCCCATCTGCACGCAAAAAACCCGGCGCGAACAAGGACACCGGGTTTTTGGAGATTCGAAGGATTATCCGTGGGAGCCTTTGCTCCACGCGATCAGAAGGGCACGCGGATGCCGGCCCGGAAGAGCGTGAAGTCGGGCTGGCCCTGGTCGACCCAGTTGTAGGAGAAATCGCTGAAGAGCCCGACGCAGCCCCACGATTCGAAACGGACGTCGATGCCGGCCCCGAGATTCCAGAGCATCTCCGAGGAGCCCGAGGCGACGACGCCCGGCCCGCCGAAGAAGTAGGGAGCGATGGTGCTGCAGCATTCGCCGCCGAGGGGAAGACGGTAGACGGCGTTGAACTTGCCCACCTGGATGTCGCTGCCGGCCGCCGTTCCCGAGCCGTGGACATGGTAGCTGCCCTCGAGGCCGAAGTTGTGACCGAAGAAGTAGCCCAGCGCAACGCCCCCGCCCATGGTGTCCTCGAGCCGGTTGTCCTCGGGCCAGAAGCCGGAGACGAAGGCGCTGAACTCGAAGCCGGTGTCGTAGCAGTAGCTGGGGCTGGTGACTCGCTGCTCCACCATCGAGGATTTCGCGCTGTTGTAGGATTCCTTGTTCCACTTCCAGCCAGCCTGGGATGCGGTGCAGAGCAGGAGGGACAATCCGAGGACGAGTGCGGTGCCTTTCATGAGCAGTGGTCGATTGATCGATCCGATGCTACAAAGAATTTCCGGCACGACAACCCTTTTTTCGTGCTTTTCGCGGGTGCCGCCCAAGAAAACGGAGCTTTCTGCGTTTCTGAATGGAAAGCGAAGGCGTCGTGTTCCACATGGAATGTTCCGCAAACCCTGCATTTCACATCCCCGAACTGTCAGGTGGAGGCAAAGGACCGTCGGACAGACGGTGCGGCAGGGAACCGAGGAATAGAGATTGAACGGAAAAAGCCTTCGTCTATCGTCTAGCTTGCCCTGAACGCCCCCTTCGTCCGATGATCCGACTTTCCCGTCCCTTCCTTGCTGGACTCCTCGCCTATTCGCTCTCGCTCGAGCCTTCCCATGCCTTCCTCGGAGGGATGCTGAAGCGTTCCGAGGACAAGAAGGTGCTGAGCGCCGAGCAACTGAGCTCGCAGCAGGGCAAGGCGGAGGGAATGCTCGCGAAGGCCCGCGAATACGAGACCGGGGGCAAGACCCGCCAGGCCCGCGACACCTACAAGAGCATCAGCCAGACCTACTCGCGCACCGATGCGGGCGCCGAGGCGAAGTTTGGCTACGCCCGCATGCTCGAGGCCGAGGGCGAGGGGCGCAAGGCCTTCGAGCAATACCAGGAGCTGATCAAGAACCATCGCAACACGGCGAACTTCAACGAAGCCGTACAGCGCCAGTTCAATATCGCGGAAGGGCTGCGGACCTCCACCAAGAAGGGCTTTCTCGGCATCGGCGCGGCGGCGCAGCCCTCGAAGCTGATCGAGATGTTCACCCAGATCAGCGAGAGCGCCCCCTACACCGATTGGGCGCCGAAGTCGCTCCTGAACGTCGGCTACGTCCGCAACGACGGCGGCGAGACCGAGCCGGCCATCGCCGCGTTCCAGAAAGTCGTCGACAAGTACCCGGACACCGATTACGCGAAGGAGGCCCAGTACCAGATCTTCAAGCTCCGCGGCGTCGCCGCCGAGAAGTCGAACAGCCCCCTCAAGAACCGCGCCCAGGTCGAGGCCGGGCTCGACTTCCTGAACCACAATCCCGAGGACCAGCGCGCCGCCGAAGTCAAATCCGACATGCGGCAGATCGAGGAGCAGTCCATGGAGAAGCTCTACAACACGGGCATGTTCTACGAGAAGAGCGGCAAGCTCGAGGCGGCGAGGAAGTACTATGGGGAAGTGGTGAAGAATCCGAACACGAGCTGGGCAGCCAAGGCGCAGGAACGCCTCTCCGCCATCGACGGCGGCGGTTCGGTCGAGAGAAGGGCCTCGATGTTCGGCCCGAACCCTCTCAAGAAGGACAAGGTCGAGATGCGGACGTCGGACGACGCCGTCGTCCCCCTCCCCGTCGAGAGCGCTCCGGCCCA
>CAYSZN010000141.1:0-7924 GCA_964435425.1 uncultured Akkermansia sp.
GTGCCCGCGCCCCTACGCGACCGCATGGAGGTCATCGACATCCCCGGCTACACCGACGAGGAGAAGCTCCAGATCGCGAAGCGCTACCTCGTGAAGCGCCAGCTCAAGGAGAACGGACTCAAGGCCCGCCAGGCCCGCTGGACCGGCAAGGCCCTCCTCCTCCTGATCGGGGACTACACCCGCGAGGCCGGCGTGCGCAACCTCGAGCGCGAGATCGGCTCCGTCTGCCGCGCCGTCGCCGCCCGCGTCGCCGTCGACGACAGCACCGCCATCGAGATCACCCCCGGCTTCGTCGAGGAAGTCCTCGGCCCTCCCCGCTACGCCCGCGAGTCGAAGCTCTTCGCCAGCTGCCCCGGCGTCGTCAACGGCCTCGCCTACACCCCCGTCGGCGGCGAAGTGCTGAACATCGAGGCGATCCGCTTCCCCGGAAAGGGCGGCGTCAAGCTCACCGGCCAGATCGGCGAGGTGATGAAGGAGTCGATGGAGGCCGCGTGGAGCCTCGTCCGCGAGCGGGCGCCCCGGCTGGGGATCGACCCGGAGGACTTTGCGAAGTACGACGTCCACGTCCACGTTCCCGCCGGAGCCGTGCCCAAGGACGGCCCCTCCGCCGGCTGTGCAATGTACACCGCCCTCGCCTCCCTCTTCGCCAACCGCCGCGTGAACAAGGACATCGCCATGACTGGCGAGATCAACCTGCGCGGCCTCGTACTGCCCATCGGCGGCTTGAAGGAGAAATCCCTCGGAGCCCTCCAGGCCGGAATCCGAACCCTCCTCGTCCCGAAGCTGAATATGAAGGATGTGCCCGACATCCCGGCCTCGGCGAGGAAGAAGCTCAAGATTTTGCCGATGGAGACCGTCGATGATGTGCTTGAGGCGGCGTTGTTGAAGGGGTAAAGCCTCATACTCCTACTCTTTACTCATACTCTTACTCCTGCTCGGTCCCCAAGGAGTAAGAGTATGAGTAAAGAGTAGGAGTATGGATCAGGAAGCTCCCACCCTATCGGCTTGTGACTTGAACCGCGGTCGGGTGTCCACTGTCGTCATGTTTGATCTCGAGGCGCAGGTCCCAGTGGTCGGAGATTCTCTTGAGAAGCTCCCGACGGGAAATGTCCGAAGCTTGGAAACTTGCTTTGGTTTCTCTGGCGAGATCGATTCCCAGCTCGTAGTAGATGTCATTCAAGGGAACGACCTCGAAAATCTGCGATGGAGTCATTGCGGTAAGCTCAACTTCGAATCGCTCGTCCAACCATTTCGAAAGCGGCTCGTAGTCGGTGCGCAAAAACGACTCGATTCCGTTTTCGTCGGGGGAAAGCGCCTCCTCGAGGAGGTCCTCCAAAGCTAGGTCCGTCGTTTCCTCCGCATCCGTCGTGGTCACGACGTTTCTATTCTGAGGCCTTTCGACAACAACATGCTCGCTCGACGGAACCACGTCAGGCGGGGGTGCTTGGTGCCGCATTCGTAGAGAGACAGCAAACAGGGGAAGCAACAGCCCGAAAAGAATCCAAACGATCCAAAAGCGGCTCGGTCCTTCGGAGGCTTTCATTGCTGGAATTTCCTGTCCCACCTCTGACCGTCAAGATGTTTTGGGCGAGATCGGGCGCTTCCACGAACGAGGACATAAACGGCGCATGTCGTGTCGGGGGGACTCAAGGTGACGCCGATGAAGGGGTAGCACCTCATACTCTTACTCCTCCTCATCCTCATCCTCCTACTTCCCGGGTTTCGAGTAGGAGTAGAAGGATGAGGAGGAGTATGCGACGAGAACGATCAGACAAGCTCGTACGCCCCCATCCCTGCCCCCACCCCGTGCGGCGGAGGATTGTCGATTTTCCCATTCCCGGAATCCGTGCTTTGTTATCGGTGTCTCCGTATCGCCCGATCAACATGGACGGTCACTCCCTGGCTCGAACTTCCGCTCCGCTCCTTGCGGCCCTGGCGCTGCTCGCCGCAGGCCTTCCGCTCGCGGCGCAGCAGGGGCAGGCTCCTCCGCCGGTGGCGGTTCCGGTCCCGCCCACGGACGAATTCGCGCCCGGTCCCGAGGACGAGACCATGCCGACCTCGGTCCCTACGCCCGCCGCGCCGCCGATGGCCTCGGACCTCGTCGCCGCTCCCACCGGCCCCATGCCCGTCTCCCTCCCGACGGGACCGATCGTTTCGGAAACCCAGTCGGGCGGACGCATCATCGAGATCGAGCAGCCCGAGCGCGTCCAGGTCTACCCCGACGATCCCGACAGCGCCTGGTGGGAGATCAATCCCCACTACGCCTTCGAGCGCGCCCAGCGCGAGCAGCGCCCTCTGCTGCTGCTCTTCACCGGCGTCTGGAACACCCAGGCCATGGCCCTCTCGCAGGAAGTCTTCTCGACGAAAAGCTTCAACGACTACGTGAAGGAGAATCTCGTCATCTGCTACCTCAACTATCCGCGCAACTTCACCGACGCCCCGGATGCCCTGCGGCGGATCAAGGAGAAGTTCCAGGTGCGCGGCTATCCCAACGTCCTCATCTTCAACCCGAGCGGGGAGGTCGAGCGCGGCATCCGGGGCTACCGCACGGGACGGCCGATCGACTACTTCAACGAGCTCACCGCCGCCTGCCGCCCCGTCCTCGAGTCGATCGAGACGCAGAAGGCCCGGCTCGTCGCGAGCGGCTACCGCGACTGGTCGAACTACCTTGGCAAGCTGATCTTCGCCAAGTTCGTCGAGCGCGACCCCACCCATGTCGTCCTCGTCGATGCCTCCGGGCAGCGCTGGACCGTGCCCCTGAACGATCTGGCCCCGGACGATCAAAGATTGGTGGAGTCTTTCCCCGCCGTGGCTAAAGTGGGGAGGAAGTGACCCCTCCGCGGAACGTCCCACGATCCCCATGGCCCGATTCCTTCTCCATCTCACCGGCGTCGTCCTCATCGGCGCGTTTTCGGGAAGCCTCTACTTCGCCCTGCTCGCGGACGAGGGACGCTACGACCTGCTCGACCTGCTCCGCCGCCGCCCCCTCGCCGCCGTGGCCGGGGCCGAGCGTCCCCTGCTCGCCCAAGGCGGAACCCCCCTCCTCCGCGCCGAACCCCTCGGCCTGAACAGCCTCGACGTCCTCGAGGAGGTCAACCGTGCCGTCTCCGACCTGACCGATGCGGTCGTCCCCTCGGTCGTCAGCATCGACACCACGACCCGCGTCAACGTCACCCGCGTCGTGCCGGCCGACCCCTTCGGCATGTTCGGCTACCGGCAGAACGAGAGCTACGCCGCGCCGGGCCTCGGATCGGGCGTCATCGTCACCGAGCAGGGCCACATCGTGACGAACCACCACGTCGTGGCCGGGGTCGACGCCATCCGCGTGACCCTGCACGACGGCAGCCAGTACGACGCCGAATGGATCGGGAGCGAGCCGAACGTCGACATCGCCGTGCTCCAGCTGAAGGCCCCCGAGGACGGTGCGCTGCCCGCCCTGCGCCCGCTCGCCTTCGGCGACTCCAGCACCGTCCGCGTCGGCGAGATGGTCCTCGCGGTGGGCAATCCCTTCGGCCTCAGCGAGACCGTCACCCAGGGGATCATCAGCGCGAAGCAGCGCGAGCTGAACGACGGGGCAAACGAATACTTCCAGACCGACGCCGTCATCAATCCGGGGAACTCCGGCGGCCCGCTCGTCAACGTGCGCGGCGAGATCATCGGCATCAACGTCGCCATCTTCACCGGGCAGGAGGATGTGCGCGTCTGGCAGGGGATCGGCCTCGCCATCCCCGCGAACGAGGCGAAGGAGGTCTTCGAGGCCATCGTCCTCGGCCGTCCCCTCATCCGCGGCTACATCGGCGTCGAGGTGGACAACCTCACCCGCAACCACGCCATCGCCTTCGGCCTCTCCAGCACCCAGGGCGCCCTCGTCACCGACGTCACCAAGGGATCGCCCGCCGAGGAGGCGGAGCTGAAGCCCGGCGACATCATCGTGAAGTTCGACGGCAAGGCCATCCGCAACTCGGAGGAAGCCCTTTCCCGCATTCGAGCGAAGAAGGCCGGGGAGGTCGCCAATCTCGCCCTCCTCCGCAAGGGCCAGCCCCTCGAGACGGCGGTGAGAGTCATCGCCAGATCGGAGACGAACACCCTGAAGCTGCGCTCCGACATCGCCGCGAACGGCCAGGCCATCGCCGACGCCCTCGGCATCTCCGTCGCCAATCTCGATCCCACGCAGCGCGCCGCGCTCGGCCTGCCCGACTCCGTCGCCGCCATCGTCATCACCGGAGTGAAGGCCGGGACCCAGGCGGCGCTCCGCCTCCAGCCCGGCGACCTCATCCACCGGATCAACCAGAATGCCGTCACCGACGTCGCCACCTTCCACGACCTTCTCGCGTCGATCCCGCAGAACAAGGCCTCGGTCATGGTTCTGAGCCGGAACGGACGACTCTTCCGGGCTGTCCTCAATCCCTGAGGAGCCCACGGAACCGCCGCCATGAACCGGCTCGATCTCGCGGAGCTCCGGGAGCGAGCCGCCGACCACACCGCCGCGGCCATCGCGACGCCGGGCATCTCCGCCTTCTGCTCCGCCGCCCTCTGGCAGCTCGCGGCGCACGACCACCTCCATCCTCCCATCGCGGGAGCGCGCACGCTCGTCGCCGAGCGGGATGGGGCCTGGCTCCTCTTCGCGGAACAGGAGCAGCGCGGCGCCCTCCTGCCTCTCGAGGCGGCCTGGATGTTCGGATGCCCTCTCGTGGGCGATCCGGCCGCCGCCGCCTCCCTCCTCCTCGACGCCGCCCGCGAGGAGCACATCGAGCGAGGGCGTCCTCTCGCCGCCTTTCTCGGCGGGCTCGTCCGCGGCGGCGCGATGCACCGGGCCATCGAGGCCTTGGGACGCTTCGGCAGGGGCCTGCGCGAATATCCCGGAACGGATGTCATGCTCATCGACCTCGCCGACGGGGTCGAGGCCTGGCTGGGACGGCGCTCGAAGAAATTCCGCCGCACCCTCCGCGAGGCCGACGACGGGTCTCCGGGCATCGAGCTGGTCGATGCCTCGGCCGAGGATCCCGGGAGCCTGTTCGACCGGCTCCTCGCCATCCAGCGCCGCACCTACAAATGGCGCGAGGGCACGGACATCTTCCAGATGCCGGAATACGTCGCCTTCTATCGCGCCCTCCTCTTCGGGCTCCACGCCATCGGCGCGCTCCGCCTGCTCTTCGCCCAGCGCGACGGCACCGATCTCGCCCACATCTTCGGCGGAGTCCTCGGCACGACCTACCGGGGCCTTCAGATGAGCTACGCCGCGGAAGCCCGCGACCGCGGCCTCGGCAACCGGCTCCAGCTCGAGAACCTCCGCCGCTGCGCCGCCGAAGGCGTGGCCGAATACGACCTCGGCATGCACTCTCCCTACAAGGAGCGCTGGGCCGACCGGCAGGAGGAGCGCATCGGCGCCTTCTGGGTGGGCTGACCCAGGAGGGTCGGGCGACCGGTCAACGAGGGTTTCAGAATGGACCATCCATCGCATCATACGAAATCCAAAAAGGGTTTGCAGATTGGATATTTCCGGTTGGCCAGCCTGATGCGGACGCCCTGACTGCAACGCCAAGTCGGATCCAGGCTTCACTCCGCAACCATCCAAACCGTTTTCGGATTTGGTATCAGACGCCATCGTCCAACCGTCGATCCCGTTCCGGGTCCAGCGGTTTCGGCGACGGCTCCTTCGCCCGCCCCCCTTTCCAGGTACCGAGGGCGACACCGATGGTGATCATCAGCCCGGCGGCGACGAGGGTGGCATCGACGGGTTCCTTGAGCAGGATCGTGGAGATCAGGAGTCCCACCAGAGGCACGCCCAGCAAGGCCATGGAGGTGACGGAGGCGGGCAAGGAGCGGTTGACGGTGTTCATCACCCAGTAGGCGATGACGGTGGCGACGACGACGGTATAGGTCATCAGACCAACCAGTTTCCAGCTCCAGCGGATGTCGGGCACTCCCTCCTTGGCGAGGGCGACAGCGAGGAAGACCGTGCTCGCGACAAGGGTCTGCCATGGCAGAAGACGGAGCGTGGTGCTGGTCCAGCGATGCCCCCGCATATGCACGATGCAGATGGCCCAGCACAGGGCGGACAGCAGAATGAGGCCATGGCCGACCACGATGTCCCTATCCGTCCAGTCGAAGGAGGCGGGTTGGAAGAGCACGAGCATGCCGCCAAGTCCCAGCAGCAGGCCGAGGATGCTCCGGGCGGTGAATTTCTCCTTGAGAAAGATCCGGGCGGCGGGCAGCACCCACAGCGGGGTGGTGTAGGCGAGGATGACGGAGCGTCCCGCAGGGAGATGGAGCAGGCCGATCCGCGTCAGCAGGGTGAAGGCCCCCATGTGGAGCAATCCGACGCTGAAGACGATGGGGAGGTCGTTCCGCGGCGGCAGAGAAAGGCGACCCGTGGCGAGGCAGAGCATCCAGATCAGGAGACACGACGGAACCATGCAGAACACCGCGGCCCAGAGAGGCGAGACCTCTTCGAGAATTGCCTTGCTGATGGACCAGTTGGCACCCCAGGCCAACACGAGGTAGACGAGAAAGCAGAAGGCCGTCTTGCGGCTGATGGCACGGTGGGGCATGTCGGTTGGGTTTGCCGTTAGAACCTTGGCAACGAAGCCACGGAGGATGGCGCAGGAAGCGTCTGCCGCCAAGCATCGGGCTCTGCCCGGTCGGTTCCCTTTCCGATTGGTCGCCCCAATTGGCCAAAGCTGACAGAGGATCCGGAGAAGAGGGGGCACGGAAGGTGCAGCCCGCCCCGCTTCGGGCTCTTAACTCCCACCCCCTCACTTCCACGAAGGCGGCAGGTCGGGCAGGGTCTCGCGGAGGATCGCGAGGATGTGCCCGCGTTCCGACGCCCCGAGATGCGAAAATTCGGGCCAATCGGCAGGCTGCACGAGGATGCCGTGAAGCTGGTCGAGAATGCGGGTGCGGATCGCCGGCGGCAGGGTGGCGAAGGCCTCCGAATAGATGAGGTGGCTGCAACGGTACTTCATCAGTCGCTCGTAGAGACGGAGATCGCGCAGGGAACGTCCATCGGAATTCTTGAAGCGATCCTTCGTGAATGCCCCTTGGAACTCCGCCGATCCCTCGACGCCGCCGGGCAGCTCGATTTCCTCGACGTAGAGCATCTCGCGGAGCACCCGGGTGGCGAGACCGCTCAGGATGCGCTCGTTCGTCTCGGAAAGGGGCGCATCGACCGGTTCGCCGAAGGCCTTCTGCATTTCCTCGTGCCGGTGCAGGGTGGCCTGGGTCGCGAGATTTGCCTCGACGAGGGCGTTGTGGACACCCACCTGATGCTCCAGCACCATCAGGGCCACGACATCGCTGTGCCCGCCATGCGGATAGGGCTCGCTGGCGAAGAGCCCGTCGAGCACCGAGACGCCGCCGTCGACGAGGCGCTCGAGCTCGACCCCTGGCCCTCCCGGCGCCGCCTTCGCGAGGGTGTTGCCGAGATGCTCGCGCTCCTCGACCTGTCCGGTCACGTACCAGCCGCCCCACCGCTCCTCGATCGGGCTGCTCTGCCGGGTGTGGAAGGTGCCCGCCTCGAAGAGCGGCAGCCCCGTGGCCGTCGGGTAGACCGAGCGCACCATCAGCCCCGGCAGATCGCGGTTCGACGAGCCTGCGTGGCAGTTCATGCAAGACCGCTCCCGCGCCAACTGCGGCGGACGCCCCGCCTCGCGGTTGCTCAGCTTCACGAGATGGAAGACCATGCCGATGCGGGGATCGAAGCTCGCCACCTCGATCTCTCCGCCCTGGACCCAGCCGAGGTAGAGGTCGTCGGAGAAATAGATCGCCCGGGGCGTCTCGGGAGTGATGCGGCTGTTCTGCTCGCTCGTCTTCGAGAAGACCAGCACCTGGGATTCGAGCGGCACGTCGAGCCGCTTCAGGACCTTCGCGACGATCTCGTGGTCCCGGCCCGACCACAGCTCGGCATCGTTCTGAGTCTCCGCGA
>CAYSZN010000142.1:0-191 GCA_964435425.1 uncultured Akkermansia sp.
CGAGGTATTCGGCGCGGGGATTCTCGAGGTCGGGGCGGTTCTGGAGATAGCGCGGATTCTCGCTCGGCGAGCCGTCGACGAGGCGCGGATGGGCCGAGCTGATGGCGTAGGACGGGCTCCCCTCGGCGGCGGCGAAGTCGGAGAGCGTTTTCTTCAGCGGCGCGGTGAAGTAGTCGAAGCGGATCGCGTCC
>CAYSZN010000142.1:201-7581 GCA_964435425.1 uncultured Akkermansia sp.
GGTCGACGACAGGAAGGAGGGCGTTGAAAGGCCCCTTGGTCAGGGCTCCCTCGGAACCGGCTCCCGTGGTCGAGGGCGACTTGCCGGTGAGACTGGCGATGAAGTCCATGAAGAGCTCGGGCAGCTCCTGGTAGTGGATGGGACCGAAGGGCGCGAGGGCACCGATCTTCGCGGCGTGGTCGGACGGATTGTTGCGGCGTCCGGGCAGCACGGCGTGGACGGGGCTGAGGACGGGCTGGCCGGAGGGAATGCGCCGGTAGAGCCTCGCGCCGATCTTGCCGAGGTATTCGGCGCGGGGGTTCTCGAGGTCGGGGCGGTTCTGGAGGTAGCGCGGATTCTCGCTCGGCGAACCGTCGACGAGGCGCGGATGGGCCGAGCTGATGGCGTAGGACGGACTCCCCTCGGCGGCGGCGAAGTCGGAGAGCGTCTTCTTCAACGGCGCGGTGAAGTAGTCGAAGCGGATCGCGTCCTCGACGATGGCCCGCATCTCGGGGCGGGTCTTCGGCTCATAGTTGGAGAAGAAGTTGCCGCCGCGGGAGAAGTCGAGCTCGGTCTGCTTGTCGTAGCCCCGGTGGATGGCGTCGTCGGGCCGCTGGAAGAGGCGGTATTCGCAGTTCTGCGCGAACTTGTAGCTCGGGAAATCGACCTCGGGGTGCATCAGGGAGCGGTCGAGCCGCGCCGCCGGCACGGTGATGGAGGCGGTGATGTCGTCCTCGCGCTGGAGCTTCGTCGCGGGGGCGAAGTCCTTGCGCAGGCTGAACATGCGCCACGATCCGTCCTGCTCGAAGCCGACGCGGAGGTAGCTGGTGACGATGGTGGCGAGGCGGTATTTGAGGATGGAGCCCTGCTCGCCGTTGACCTTGTCCACGCGGAAGCGGCTGCGCCAGTCCGTGCCCCAGTCGGGCTTCCAGTAGCGCTTCAGGGTGAAGATGAAGTCCTTCACCGAGCGCGGGATCCCGGCGATGAAGGCGTTGTATTCGTCGGTGAACTCGTCGCTGGGGGAGAAGAGCCGCATGACCGAGCCGAGCGAGCGGGTCGGATCGAGGATGGCGCGGCTCTGCGCCCCGGGGACGCGCGGATTCTTCGCCCGGTCGCCGTAGTCGCGGGCGAGCAGCTTCTCGACGAGGTCCATGTCGGCCTCGAACCTGGGCATGATGACCGGACCGCCCTCCATCGCGTCGGCGATGGATTTGGAGATCTCGGACTTGCCGCCGCCGGAGACGGTGCAGGGCTTGTGGCAGAAGGTTCCCTCGGCATTCGTCCCGATCAGGCGCCAGCGCTGGCCGGTCGAGGGCTTGCGCATCTCCAGCTTGTAGCCCGAGGGCAGCACGTAGGTGCGGCCGGGACGCAGGGGCACGCCGCGCGTCTCGCCCTCGCGGACCCAGGCGACGGACTGGTTCGTCAGGTCGAAATCCGCGTCCTCGGGCACGTAGAGGATGTCGGCATGCTGGCGGTCGACCGCATATCCCTCGGGCTGGAGGTCGATGCGCCCGTCGAGGAGCTCCACGAGCTCGCCGAAGGTGTGGTTCGCGTCGCGGCGGTTCGGGTCGAGGCGGAAGTCCTCCCCATGGTCGAAGCTGGGGAAGACGAGCGCGCCCCCGGCGTGCTCCTCCTCGACGAGGCCGTAGAGGTTCGCGGCGAAGCTGATCTGCGTCTTCACCTCCTTCTTGCAGTAGCCGTAGTAGTTGTCGGCGATCAGCGTCACCACCACGCCCTCGGCGTTCCGCGCCGTGATCTTGAAGGCGGAGCCGCCGTTGTAGAGCTCGCCCTCGTCGCTCCAGCACATCCCCTGGCGCTGCTGGCGCTCGGTCGCCTCGGAGACGTGGGGCAGGCCGACGTCCTTCTTCCGCAGCGTCACGAGGTGCGGCGCGAGGATGACGCAGCCGGTGTGGCCGGTCCAGTGCTCGACATCGAGGCGGGCGTCGTTCTCCGGCAGAAAGGGATCGCCGGCGTTTCCGAAGATCGACTCGACGAAGTCGAGGTTGCTGACGAGGTTGCCGGGCGCGAAGAAGCGGATCTCCATCGTCTTCTCCTTGGTGAAGCCGGGCACCTCGGGGCAGACGAGGGGCCGGAGCAGGAGCGAGACGAAGGCCTTGATCGGCTCCGCCTCCCGGCTCGTGTAGGGCAGGGTGAGAAGCTCGTCGGGCGGAGTCAGCGCCGCCTTGAGGAGATGGGCGAAGGTCGCCTTCGGCACCGCCAGCTTGTCCGCCGCGATGGGCAGACCCCCTTCGGCGACATGGAAGACCCCCTTGGTCGTGCGCCGGTCCTTCGCCGGATTGTGGCAGACGCCCTGCCAGGTGCGGTAGCTGGAGACGATGGACGACTCGAAGCGGTCCTCGCCATGCGGCAGGGAGAGGAAGCGGGCGAGGCCGTGCCGCTCGAGCGTGAGCGGGTCGGGCAGCTTCGCCTCGTCCTCCGCGAAGACGCCCGTGTCGGCGAGATGGCGGTCGAGCCACGCGAGGAGGTGACGGTCGATGGGAGCCCGGTGGCTCTTCAGCAGGCGGAGCCGCTCCTGGAAATTGAGGATCAGGGAGCGCCCCATCTCGAGGAAGGGGAAATCCGCCTCGTCACCGACGATGGGGAATCCCCGGGCGGCGAACTTCAGGTTCAGATAGTCCCGTGAGCGGGCGTCCTCGCGGGGGCCGGGGTCGGGCTGAGCTCCGTCGAATCCGATGCGTTCTTCCAGATCGTGCTTCATGTGCGTTGCGTTGGGCGGGCGGTATGGACGCCGCCTGGGACCGTGTCTCGCGGATCGGACGACGCAACTCCCGTGCCGTCCTCTCCTCGAAATGAGCCGCTTGCACACAAATGCGGAATCCACGGCGAGGAAAGCGATTTTTCCGATACCACCGGCTCGGGGCGGGCCTCTCGAAACGCTTGCTTTCCCCGATCCTTCGGCCAAGGTAGCGGGTTCCGACTTCCCTGCCCATGAGCGAAAAATCCCTCCAGATCTACATCGACGGCCAATTCCTACCCCAGGAGGACGCGAAGATCTCGGTATTCGACCACGGACTCCTCTACGGCGACGGCGTGTTCGAGGGGATCCGCTTCTACAACGACCGCGTCTTCCGGCTGGAGGAGCACATCGACCGCCTCTTCGACTCGGCCAAGGCGATCCACCTCTCCATTCCCGCGACGCGGGAGGAAGTCATCGAGGCGACCCTCGAGACGATCCGGAGGAACGATCTGCACGACGGCTACATCCGCCTCCTCGTGACCCGCGGGGTCGGCTCGCTCGGCCTCAGCCCCTACCACTGCAAGCGGGCCTCCATCATCGTGATCGCCTCCACCATCTCCCTCTACCCGGCGGAGAAATACGAGAAGGGCCTCGTCATGGCCACCTGCGCGACGCGCCGTCCAAACCACGACGCCCTTTCCCCTGCGGTGAAGTCGCTGAACTACCTCAGCAACGTGATGGCCAAGATCGAGGCCATCGCCGCCGGAGCCGAGGAGGGCGTGATGCTGAACGCCGCAGGCTACGTCGCCGAATGCACCGGCGACAACATCTTCGTGGTCAAGAAGGGCATCGTCTACACCCCCACGGTGGCCTCGGGCTCGCTCTACGGGATCACACGCGGCGTCGTCATCGAGCTGGTCGCCGCCGCGGGCTTCGAGCTGCGCGAGGTGGAGATGAGCCGCTACGATCTCTACACCGCCGACGAGGTCTTTCTCACCGGCACAGCCGCCGAGGTCGTGCCGGTGGCGGAATACGACAAGCGGATCATCGGATCGGGCGAGCCCGGCCCCATCACCCGCCGCCTCATCGCGGACTTCCGAAATCTCGTGCAAACCACGGGGACGCCGATTTACGAAACCGCTCCCGTGGCGTAACGTTTCGAGGGTGCCGCAGCGCCGGCTTGCAGAGCCGGGGCGGCTCCCCCGGCCCTCCCATGAACTGCGACATCTGCCAAAGCGAAAAAGCGACCATCTTCTTCAGCCAGATGGCCGAAGGAAAATTGCAGAAGGTGAACCTCTGCAAGAGCTGCGCCGATGAGAAGGGCGTGACCGATCCGACGGGCTTCGCGCTCGCCGACATGCTCGAGGGCATGGGCAAGCAGGCTGCGCTCGACACGGGCGTGGCCAAGCACGAGCTCGTCTGCGGCAGCTGCGGCTTCACCCAGACCGATTTCAAGAAGACGGGCCGCTTCGGCTGCGCCGACTGCTACGGCGTCTTCGACGAGGGGCTCGACGGGCTGCTCGAGGCGATGCACAAGCACACCCACCATGTCGGCAAGGTGCCCGCGAGCGCCCCCGATCCCTCCGACCGCCTCTCGGCCTCGTCCCCCCTCCCCGCCGGAGAGCCGAATCCGCGGGCGCGATTGAGCGAATTGAAGCAGGCGCTGTCGAAATCGGTCGAGGACGAGGACTACGAGGAGGCAGCCCGCCTCCGCGACGCCATCTCGCGTCTCGAAACCCTGATCGGCGAACACTGAACCCTTTCCCCTTGTCCTTTGGCAGAAACTGGCACCCTGTGTGCTAACCAACGACCGAGACCTGACGCGGCGATGCGCTTTTCCACCCTCCTGAAGAAACCCGCCGAATGGATGCGGACTCCCGGCCCGGAGAACGACATCGTCATGACGAGCCGCGTCCGCCTCGCCCGGAACCTCGTCGGACATCCCTTCCCCGGCTGGGCCAAGAAGGAGGACCGCGCCCGGGTCATGGAGAGGGTCCGGCCCCCGCTCGAGGCGCTCGCGGAGATGAAGGACTCCTTCTCCGAGGAGATGACCCAGCTCACCGCGATCGAGAAGCAGGTCCTCGTCGAGCGCCACCTCATCAGCCGCGAGCACGCCGCCAAAGGCCCCGGCTGCGCCACGGTGATGAACCGCAAGCAGACCGTCAGCGTGATGATCAACGAGGAGGACCACCTGCGCATGCAGGCGATCCGGCCGGGCCTGCAGCTCCTCGCCGCCTACCAGTCCCTCGACCAGATCGACACCGAGCTGGAGGACGACCTGCCCTACGCCTTCGACCGGCAGTATGGCTACCTCACCGCCTGCCCCACCAACCTCGGCACGGGCATGCGCGCCTCGGCCATGCTCCATCTGCCAGGCCTCGTCCTCGGCGAACAGATCAACCAGACCATCCAGGGGGCCAACAAGATCGGCCTCGCCGTGCGGGGACTCTACGGGGAGGGCACCGAGGCCCTCGCCAACCTCTTCCAGATATCGAACCAGAACACCCTCGGAGCCCGCGAGGAGGACATCATCGCCCACCTCGACCGCGTCATCGGCCAGCTCATCGCGAACGAGAAGAACGCCCGGATGAAGATCCTCGAGGACCGGCCCACGATGATGCGCGACCAGATCGGACGCGCCTACGCCGTTCTGAAATACGCCCACATCATCTCCTCGAAGGAGGCGCTGAACCATCTCTCCATGATCCGTCTCGGCTGCGACCTGGGCTTCATCCCCGAGGAGGAGCGCGAGACCATCACCGTGCTGCTCACCGAAATCCAGCCCGCCCACCTGCAAATTTCGGCGAAATGCAAGCTTTCGCCCGAGGAACGCGACATTTTGCGTGCCGACATCATCCGCAAGAGCTTAATTGGGCTGACGCCGCCGGATTTCCGCAGTATACTGACCGACAGGGACAACGACGATGAATAATTTCACCCCCAGAGCGCAACAGGACCTCGCTCTCGCCCGCAAGGAGGCGGACCGCTTCAATCACAACTACGTGGGGACCGAGCACTTGCTCCTCGGCCTCATCAAGCTCGGGCAGGGGGTGGCCGTCAACGTCCTGCAGAAGATGAGCCTCGACCTCGAGACCGTCCGTCTCGCGGTGGAGAAGCAGGTCGGCAACGGTCCCGAGACGAAGATGGTGGGCAACATCCCCTACACTCCGAGGGTGAAGAAGGTCCTCGCCCTCGCCGGCAAGGAGGCCAAGGCGCTCAACCACAGCTACGTCGGCACCGAGCACATCCTGCTCGGCCTGCTCCGCGAGGGCGACGGCGTCGCCGCCCGCGTCCTCAAGGACCTGGAGATCGACATCGAGCGCACCCGCAACGAGATCCTCCGCGAGCTCGACCCGAATTTCTCCGGCGGTCCCGGCGACGACGAGGATGGCGAATTCGAGGAGCACGGCAACGCCGGCCGCAAGGAGGGCAAGACTCCCGCGCTGAAGGCCTTCGGCCGCGACCTCACCGAATTGGCCAACAACGGCGAACTCGACCCCGTCATCGGACGCAGCAGCGAGATCGAGCGCGTCATCCAGATCCTCTGCCGCCGCACCAAGAACAATCCCGTCCTCATCGGCGAAGCCGGGGTCGGCAAGACCGCCATCGCCGAGGGCCTCGCGCAGGAGATCGCCTCGGGCAATGTCCCCGAGCTGCTCCGCGACAAGCGAGTCATCACCCTCGATCTCGCCCTCATGGTCGCCGGCACGAAGTACCGCGGCCAGTTCGAGGAGCGCATCAAGGCCGTGATGGACGAGATCAAGCGGTCCAAGAACGTCATCCTCTTCATCGACGAGCTCCACACCATCGTCGGAGCCGGTTCGGCCGAAGGCGCGATGGATGCCTCGAACATCATCAAGCCCGCCCTCAGCCGCGGCGAGCTCCAGTGCATCGGCGCGACCACGCTGAACGAATTCCGCAAGTTCATCGAGAAGGACGCCGCCCTCGAGCGCCGCTTCCAGCAGGTCAAGGTCGAGGAGCCCAGCGTCGAGGACGCCATCCTCATCCTCCAGGGCCTGAGGTCGAAATACGAGGCCCACCACAAGGCCGTCTTCACCAACGAGGCGATCGAGGCCTGCGTGACGCTCTCGGCCCGCTACCTCACCGGCCGCTTCCTCCCCGACAAGGCCATCGACATCCTCGACGAGGCCGGAGCCCGCTCCCGCATCGCCTCGATGACCCGGCCTCCGCAGATCAAGGCGCTCGAGGCCGAGATCGAGCGCATCGTCGCCGAGAAGGAGGCCGCCATCAAGAACCAGGACTTCGAGAACGCCGCCGCCCTCCGCGACCGCGAGAAGAACAAGCGCCAGGAAGTCGAGGACATCCTCAATGAATGGCGTGCCACCAACGAGGAGAAGATCGTCACCGTCGACGAGGACGACATCATGACCGTCGTCGCCAAATGGACCGGCGTCCCCCTCCAGCGCATGGAGGAGAAGGAAACCGAGAAGCTCCTCAAGATGGAGGACGAGCTGAAGAGCCGCGTCATCGGGCAGGACGAGGCCGTCGTCGCGATCTCCCGCGCCCTGCGCCGCAGCCGGGCCGACCTCAAGGACCCCCGCCGTCCCATCGGCTCCTTCATCTTCCTCGGTCCCACCGGCGTCGGCAAGACCTACCTCGCGCGAAACCTCGCCGAGTTCATGTTCGGCGACAAGGAGGCGCTCATCCAGATCGACATGTCCGAGTACATGGAGAAGTTCACG
>CAYSZN010000142.1:7591-7899 GCA_964435425.1 uncultured Akkermansia sp.
GGGGTATGAAGAGGGCGGCCAGCTTTCCGAGGCGGTACGCCGCCGGCCCTACTCCGTCGTGCTCTTCGACGAGATCGAGAAGGCCCACCCCGACGTGATGAACCTCCTCCTCCAGATCTTGGAAGAGGGCATGATCACCGACTCGCTGGGGCGCAAGATCGACTTCCGCAACACCATCATCATCCTGACCACCAACGTGGGGGCCGACGTCATCAAGCGCCAGGTCACCCTCGGCTTCGGCGCGATGGGCGGCGGCGACGAGAACTACGGCAACATGCGCGACAAGATCCTCGAGCGCGCCAAGGAGG
>CAYSZN010000143.1:0-7850 GCA_964435425.1 uncultured Akkermansia sp.
TTCACCGTCGAGACCTCCGTCGATCTCGCCGGACAGCAGGAGGTGGCCCAGGCGATGGACCGCCACCTTCTCGGCCTGGCCGGACCGACCGAGGAGAAGGATCCTCTCGAGGCTGCCTTCGTCCTCATCGAAAACCGGACCGGACAGATCCTCGTCTCCGTCGGCAGCCGCGACTTCCTGCGCAGCGAATACGACCGGGCCGTGGAGATGAAGCGGCCGCCCGGTTCCGCCTTCCTTCCCTTCCTCTACGCCACCGCCTACGAGAGCGGCCCTTTCACTCCCGCGACGATCCTGCTCGACGCACCCTTCGACAATCTCGAGGTCGGCCTCGGCGCCATCGGCGGAGTCCTCGGCGAATGGAGCACCGAAGATCCCGAAAACCGCTGGGAGGGCGAGATCACCGCGGCCGAGGCCTTGGCCAAGTCCAAGAATTCCCCCTCCGCCCGCCTCGCCGCCCGCGTCGGGTTGCAGAACGTGCGCCGCGTCGTCCGTGCCGCCGGCGTCGCGACCGAGCTGCGCGAGATGCCCGGCAGCCTCCTCGGGGCCAGCGAGGCTAGCCTTTCCGAGCTGACCCGCGCCTACAGCGTGTTCCCGAACGAAGGCATCCCCGCGCCTCTCCCGCGCCTCATCCGCGAGATCCGCGACGCCAACGGCCGCGTCATTTCGCGTCCCGCCTCCTATGCGCCCGCGCCGGCGATGAAGCCGTCGACCGCCCGCGCCGTTGCCGAGGGGCTGCCGGTCTCCAGCACCGTGCCGGGGGCGCGCGGCAAGTCGGGCACCACCGCGACCTTCACCGACGCCTGGCATTTTGGATTCGACGGGGAGCTTACCTGGGGACTCTGGATCGGGCGCGACCGCTTCAGCGCGATTCGTCCGCTCGCCTTTGGTGGGGAGATCGCGAAGCCCCTGGCCGAGTCTCTGGCCGCGAAAATGGCCGGTGCGGCGGCTCCCGTCGCCACCTCGACCGCTCCCTGACCGACGCCCATGAGACTCTACGCCTTTCTCAGCTCGCTCGCCCTCCTCGGCATCGGCGCGGCGTCCTACTACGGATGGGAGGCGCGGGGCTGGAGCGGGCCGGTCCTCACATCGGCGGTTTCCGCCTTCGTGGGAGCGGGGATGCTTCTCGGCGTCGTTGTCGCCCTGCTGCTGCGAAAGCCCGGGCTTCAGATCGCCTTCCTTGCTGCTCTGGTGGGCTTGGGGCTGGGCGTGGGGCGGCTCCTGCCCGCGCATCTGAAGGAAACCCTCGATCTAGACGAGAGCTTTTCCCGTCTCGTCCTGGCGATGGCAGGCGTGTGTTTGGCCTACGTGCTGGTGTCCGTGGTGGGATTCGTTTTTCGGCGGAGGCCGATGAGAAGAGCGAAATCCGAAGCTCGAAATCCGAAGCCCGAAGAGGCTTTGGGGACCGCTGATGGACGCTGATTTTCGCTGAGGATTTCAGAGACAAGAAATCAGCGGTCGCCGGAGGCCCAACCCGCAGTCCGAAGCTGGAAGTTCGGGGGCAGGAACGGTGGGGTCGAAATTTTCCTACCACTAATTTTCCTACCCATACGGCTCTGGTCCGGTCTCGCGGACTTGTCTGCGGCGGAAGGAATCTGGCACGCTTGGGGTGGGCAGCGCGGGGTTCCGGGAGAGGGGTAGGAAGATTGGTGGTAGGAAAATTCCAGAATTCCGAAACGCTTCGCCGGACCGCTGGTCTGGCTGATCTTCGCTGAGGGTTCCGGCCACAAAACTTGAGAACCATAGGGGCCTACGGAAGATTCGGAAGGCGCGGAAAGCGGATGGGTTGCCCGTGCTTGGGGCCTACTTGTTTGGTGAGCGGTAGAAACGTCCCAGTTCACTGAGGCTTCAGTGTTTTTCGTGTTTTCCGTAGGCACCTATTCTCCCATTCAAGCAAAAGGATCAGCGTAAATCAGTGCCGATCAGCGGTCGCCGGAGGCCTTGCCATTCGGATTTCGTGCCGGAAACGAGCTTGCGTAAGGTCTTCAGGACCAGCAAGGTTGTCGCCATCCATGGTCAGCTCCTTCTTTCCCGTCCGTCCCGCCCTCCTCGCCGCGCTGGCGCTGCTGGCCTGCGCCGCGACCACCGTGCGCGGTCAGACGTCGGGGGATTTGGACTTGTCCTTCGAGAGCGGTTCGACGGTCGATGGCGCCATCAGTGCCGTCGTGTCGGCGGGGGACGGAAAGGTCTACATCGGGGGGGAGTTCGCCTCCGTGCATGGGGTGCTGCGCAACTCCGTCGCCCGCTTGAACGCCGATGGCACCGTGGACGAGGCCTTTGCTCCCGGCACTGGCGCGATTGGCGGCGTCTATGCCCTTGCGTTGCAGTCGGATGGCAAGGTGTTGATTGGAGGTGGATTCAGCAGCTACAACGGTACGTCGCGCAACCACATCGCGCGTCTGAACTCAGACGGCAGCCTCGACACGACCTTTACCCCCGGGGCCGGTGTGGACCGTGCCGTCTATGCCCTTGCGTTGCAGCCGGACGGCAAGGTGCTGGTCGGGGGCGACTTTAGCAGCTACAACGGCATGTCGCGCAACTCCGTCGCCCGTCTGAACGTGGACGGCAGTCTCGACACAAGCTTCAACCCCGGGACCGGTGCGGATGGCCCCATTCGTACCCTCGCATTGCAGTCGGACGGCAAGATCCTGGTCGGGGGCGGGTTCAACAGCTACAATGGCACGGCCTGCAACAACATCACTCGTCTGAACGTGGACGGCAGCCTCGACACGTCCTTCGCCCCTGGCACCGGCGCGAGCGGCACGGTCTATGCCCTTGCGTTGCAGCCGGATGGCAAGGTGCTGGTCGGAGGTGGGTTCATCAGATACAACGGCACGTTGCGCAACCGCATCGCACGCCTGAACGCGGATGGCAGTCTCGACACGACCTTTGCCCCCGGGACCGGTGTGGACATCATCCGTACCCTCGCATTGCAGTCGGACGGCAGGGTGCTCATCGGGGGCTGGTTCACCAACTACAATGGCGTGCCGAGCAACTCCGTCGCCCGCCTGAATACGGACGGCAGCCTTGATACCTCCTTCGACCCCGGCACCGGTGCGACTAGCACGGTCTATGCCCTCGCCTTGCAGCCGGATGGCAAGGTGCTGGTCGGAGGTGGATCATATGGATATAACGATCCCTTCAAAAGAACATCCCTCAGCCGCCTCGATCGCCTGAACGCAGATGGCAGCCTCGACCCTTCCTTCGACCCTGGCACCGGCGCGGACGGCATCGTCCGTGCTTGTGCCTTGCAGCCGGACGGCAGGGTGCTCATCGGAGGCTGGTTCAGCAGCTATAATGGTGTGCTGCGCAGCTGCATCGCCCGCCTGAATGCGGATGGCAGTCTCGACACGTCCTTCAATCCCGGTGCCGGCCCGGACAGCTCGCTCTATTCCATCGTCTTGCAGCCGGACGGCAAGGTGCTGGTTGGAGGCTGGTTCAGCAACTACAACGGCACGCCGCGCAACCGCATCGCACGCCTGAATACGGACGGCAGCCTTGACATCTCCTTTGACCCTGGCACCGGCGCGAACGGCACGGTCTATGCCCTCGCCTTGCAGCCGGACGGCAAGATGCTGGTCGGGGGGGATTTCCGCAGCTACAGCGGCACACCGCGCAACCGCATCGCGCGTCTGAACACGGACGGTAGCCTCGACTCCTCCTTCAACCCCGGTACCGGTGCGGACGGCGCTGTCTGGTCCCTCGCCCTGCAGCCGGACGGCAAGATCTTGGTCGGGGGAGATTTCAGCAGCTACAACGGCACGCCGCGCAACCACATCGTCCGCCTGAACGCGGACGGCAGCCGCGATACATCCTTCAACCCCGGCGCGGGTTTCCACCTCGGATACCACATCGTCCATTCCTTGGTCTTGCAGCCGGACGGCAAGGTGCTGGTCGGGGGCATGTTCGGCAGCTACAATGGTGTGCCGCGCAACTCTGTCGCCCGTCTGAACGCGGACGGCAGCCTCGATACGTCTTTCATCCCCGGCATCGGTTTCTACTCCGGTAGTGACATGTACGGCGGCGTCATGTCCCTCGCGTTGCAGTCGGACGGCAAGGTCTTGGCCGGGGGGACGTCCACGGGCCTCAACGGCACGTCGAGCAAGCGCATCGTGCGCCTCAACAGCAATGGCAGCCTCGACACGAACTTCGACCCCGGCACTGGCGTGAACGGCACTGTCTGGTCTCTCGTCTTGCAGTCGGACGGCAAGGTTCTCCTCGGGGGCGAACTCCGCGGCTACAACGGTGCGGCGCGCACCCATCTCGCCCGCACCCACAACGATCCGGCCATCCAGAGCCTGGCTGCCACTGGCGCCAATCGTGTGCAGTGGCTGCGCGGAGGCTCCGCGCCGGAGGTGGAGCGGGTGGTCTTCGAGTGCTCCGAGGACGGCACGGCATGGGCTCCGCTCGGGGAGGCCACCCGCATCCCCGGTGGCTGGGAGCTGACCGGCCTCGGACTTCCTCCCTCCGGTCACCTCCGCGCCCGCGGCCGCGCGGCGGGAGGCTCCTCGATTATCGAGCAGACCGCCCTCTACGGCCTGCCTCCCGAGATCGCGGTGAGCGGCAACGGGACGGACATCGCCAACGGCGACACCACCCCCGGTGCGGCGGACCACACGGACTTCGGCAACGCGCCCGTGTCGAGCCAGCCTGAGGTGCGCGTCTTCACCATCACCAACAGCGGAACCGGGAACCTGACGCTCACCGGCACTCCCCTCGTGACACTCGGCGGCAGCTCCGCCTTCAGCGTCGTCCAGCCGCCTTCCTCCGCCACCATCGCGCCCGGCGGCACGCGAACCTTCCAGATCGCCTTCGCCCCATCCTCCCAGGGAGCGCACACCGCCACCGTCAGCATCGCCAGCAACGACGAGGACGAGAATCCCTTCACCTTCGCCATCGGGGGAACCGGGATGCCCTCGGACAACGCCAACCTTTCGTCGCTGACCCTCGGCAGCGGTGTCCTTTCGCCCGCCTTCGCCAGCGGCACGACCAACTACACGGCGAGCGTGTCCAACGCCACGACCTCGATCATCGTCACGCCGACCAAGGCGCAGACTGACGCCACCATCGAAGTCCGCGTCAACGACGGGAGCTACACCGCCGTCACCAGCGGCAGCCCGAGCGGTGCGCTCGCCCTGAACGTCGGGCCAAACACCGTCAACGTCCGTATCACCGCGCAGGCAGGCAACACGAAGACCTACACCATCGCAGTGACCCGCAGCAAGGCGGGCCAGACCATTGCCTTTGCCAACCCCGGCAATCAGTTCGCCACGGCGACGGTGAACCTGAGTGCCATGGGCGGCGGTTCCGGCAATGCCGTGGCCTTCTCCGCGACCGGACCCGTCTCGCTGTCGGGCAACGTGCTGACCTTCACCGGCCCTGGATTCGTCACGGTGAGGGCCAACCAAGCCGGGAACGACAACTACAACGCCGCCCCCGAGGTCTCCCACACCTTCACCGTCACCGCCGCCAGCGCGACCGTGACCCTCGGCAACCTCGTCCAGACCTACGACGGCACGCCCAAGAGCCTCAGCGCCACGACCGTGCCCGCCGGTCTGGAGGTGCAGATCGACTACGGCGGAGGACCTGCTCCTGTCCATGCGGGCAGTTATCCCGTCACCGCGACGATCGCCAATCCGCTCTACGCAGGCACGGCGAGCGGCACGCTCGTGATCGAGAAGATCGCGCAAAGCATCGTCTTCCCGTCCATCCCCGACCAGCTCGCCACCGCGACGGTGAATCTCAGTGCCACGGGCGGCGGCTCGGGCAATGCCGTGACCTTCACCGCGACCGGACCCGCCACGATCAGCAGCGGCAATGTCCTGACCTTCACGGGGCCGGGCGAAGTCACCGTGAGGGCCAATCAGGCCGGGAATCTCAACTACGGAAACGCCCCCCAAGTCTCGCATACCTTCACCGCCACCGCCGTGACGGCGACGCTGACCCTCTCGCGCCTCCACCAGGTCGCCGACGGCACGGCCCGCGAAGTGGCCGTAACGACCGATCCCGCCGATCTCGAAATTGGAATCACCTACGACGGCAATTCCACGGCACCCATTGCCCCCGGAACCTACGCCGTCGTCGCCAGCTCCGCCGACGACCGCTACACAGGCACGGCCAGCGGCACCCTCGTCGTGGACGACCCCGCCCGCATGGAGACCATCCCCGGCGGAACCCTGTCCGCGCTTTCCGCCCTCGGGAATCTGTCCGTGCCGACCTTCCGTATCGGGGCCTACGAGGTGACCGGCAGCCAGTGGGCGACCGTCGTGACTTGGGCCGAGGCCAACGGCTACGAATTCGACGGAGCCGGGGCCGGGGCCGGGGCCGCTGCGTCCGGCGACCATCCCGTCACGGGCGTGAGCTGGTCCGACGCCGCGAAGTGGTGCAACGCCCGCACCGAATGGGAGAATATCCACCTCGGTCGCAGCCTCGCTCCGGCCTACCGGGTCGGCGGAGCCGTCCTCAAATCGGGAACGCCTTCTCCCGGCGAGGTCGAATGCGACTTCGGCGCGGGTGGCCACCGCCTGCCCACCGCCGCGGAATGGGAGTTCGCCGCGCGGGGCGGTGTGGGCGGCACGCTCTCGACCTATCCCGGAGGCAACGACCCCGACGAGCTCGGTTGGCATTCCGGCAACAGCGGCGGCACCCAGCCCGCCGGAGGCAAGGCCCCCAACGGCCTCGGCCTTCACGACCTCGCTGGCAACGCCACCGAGTGGACCTGGGACGGACCCTCCGGCGATCCCGCCCAGCGCTATCTGCGCGGTGGTTCATGGCAGGATGCAGCTGCCGCCAGCGAGCTGTCCGCCCTGTCCGGGGCCGATCCGAGCTCCCGTTCCGCGACGGCAGGCTTCCGCCTCGTCCAGTCCCTCACGCTCGCCCTCGCTCTCGATCAACCCGGCCTGACATGGGAGACCGGCGGCGACGGCCTCTGGACCGCCCAGACCGGCACGACCCACGACGGCGAGGACGCTGCCGAAAGCGGAGCCTCCGCTACGGGCCAATCGAGCTGGCTGGAGACCATCGTGGAAGGCCCCGGCAACCTGCGCTTCCAGTGGAAGGCGGAGGGGACCGAAGGCGCGGATGTCCTGAACCTGTCCGTCGGCGGGACCGAAGTCCTCGCCCAAACCGGGGCCTTTGGCTGGGAGAAAGCCTTTGTCGAAATCGGAGAAGGGCCGCAGATCCTGCGCTGGACCCACACGCGGAGCACCTCAGGCTCCGCCGAGGCCCGAGCCTGGCTGGACGCGGTCGATTACGAACCCGCCACCGAGGCGAGCGTGACGACAGCCTCGGCCACCGACGTCGCCAACACCACCGCCACTCTCGGCGGCGAAGTCCTCGACGACGGCGGGCGCGAAGTGACGGAACGGGGTGTCGTCTACGGAACCGCCTCCGCTCCGACGCTGGACAGCGGTACCGACCTGCCCGCCGACGAAGGCGGGATCGGTCCCTTTACCGTGGATGCCGATGGTTTGTCCGAGGGCACGACCTACCATGTCCGGGCCTACGCGACGAACAACCTCGGCACCGTCTACGGGGAGGCGGTCGTTTTCACGACCGGCGAGACTGTGGCCTTCACCGGCGGAACCGCGAGCTTAGGGCGGGAGATCCTGCCGGGCGGGCGGCAGCGCTTCGGGTTCACCCTCGCGAGACCGCGCGTCGTGTCCTTCGCTACCAGCGGCGGGGCCGGTCTGCGGGCCGAGCTGCTCGACGCGCAAGGCAACGTGATCGCCGTCTTCGAGGAAGGAGGCGAGATCGCCTTCGAGCGGCTGCTGCTGGCGGGGAACTACGTGCTGGAGATCTCCCGGCTGGGTGGAGAGGGTTTGGTGCAGCATTACACCCTCTTGCTCGACGCG
>CAYSZN010000144.1:0-7827 GCA_964435425.1 uncultured Akkermansia sp.
CGTTCACCTGCCCGGTGATGGGGTTGATGTACTGCGTGGCCGTCGTGCTGTAGGGCTGGAGCTTGGCGTAGAGGTTGGCGTCGATGTCGTGCGCGTCGCGGAAGCTGGACTGGCGTCCGCCGTGGCCGATCTGGGCGTAGTTGGCGGCGGTGGTGTTGGTCGAGAAGCGGCCCGTGGCGATCATGTCGATGCCGGTGGCGGCCTCCACGAGGATGTCGCTGTCCCTGCGGTTGTCGGTGCCGTCGCCGCCGTGGTTGCCGAAGCTCTGGCCGCCGCCGTGGCCGATCTGGGCGTAGGCGAGCTGGGCCAGCCCCCCCTCCATGCGGATGCCGCCGCCCGTGCTGCGCACGGTGATCTCGCCGTTGTGCCCGTCGCCGAACTGGCTGGCCGCATCGGGGTTGGCGTGGATGTTGTAGCCGCCGTGGCCGATCTGGACGAAGGCGCGGTCGCCGTTGAGGTTGCCGCCGGCGAAGGCGATGTCGCCCCCGGCGACCACGGAGATGTCGCCGCTGCGGGTGCCGGGGCGGTACACGGTGTTCCTCGCGTAGAGGAAGTTCCCCGAGTGGCGGTAGTTGCCGCCCCAGTTGGTGGCGCCGCTGGCGTGGCTCTCGCGCCCGCCGTGGCCGACCATGGCGTAGGAGTCGTGCCTGCCGCCCTTGAAACGAATCTCGCCGGAGGCGGAGACATTGATCCCGCCGCTCTGCTCGCCGCTGGAGTAGGAGCCGCCGTGGCCGATGTGGGCGAAGGTGTTGGAGCTGGTGGCGGCGGAGCCGGTCTCCTCGATGCGGTTGGCGGTGAAGCGGATGTCGCCGTCGAGGGCGCGCACGGTGATCTCGCCATTGTGGTCGCCGCCGGTCTCGATGCCGCCGTGGCCGATCTGGGCGAAGGTGCCCGTCGAGGTGCCTCCCGAGAAGCTGATGTCGCCGCCGGTGGCGGTCACGGTGATGTTCCCGCTGAAGCCGTCGTAGAGCGGATTGCCGAGACCCCGGGCGGCATCGATGGAGTTGTCCGTCAGCCAGAAGAACTGGCCGTGGTAGCCGTCGGGTCCGAAGGTGCCGTCGAAGACGTACTGGTTGTTGTCGTGATCCCACCAGAGGGGCAGGTTCCAGTCGTCGACGTTGGCCGCACCCGCCGGCAAGGTGATGTTGCCGACGCGGTACTGGCGCACGCTGCGGTAGCCGCCGTGGCCGATCATCGCGTAGTTCAGATAGGCCGCGTCGTTGGCCTGGGGCGTGAGGCGCCCTAGGGTGTCGTTCAGGGCATCGCCGCCCTGGAAGTGGAGGCCGCCCCCGGCGGTGACGCCGATGTTCCCGGTCTTGTCGCCGTAGACCGCCTCCCCGCCGTGGCCGAGCAGGGCGAAGTTGAACATGGAGCGGGCGCGGTTGGTGTGGTTCTGGTCCTGGTTGCCGGAGGCGTTCAGCACATGGACATGGGCACCGTAGGGCACCGTGGAGGGATCGTGGGTGCCCCCGCCACCGACGAAGCGGATCTGTCCGGTCGCACCGACCTCGATGTCGCCGAGGAGGTTGCCGTAGTTGTTGTAGCCTCCGTGGCCGATCATGGCGTAGTTTCGCTTCTCGTTCTGTCCCCCCGCGTAGGTCTCCCCTCCGGCGGTGAAGGCGATGTCCGCCCCGGAGACCACGTCGATCCTGCCGTAGTGGCTGCCGTTGACCTGGCTCCCGCCGTGGCCGATCTGGGCGAAGTGCGTGTGCCCTGTGATGCCGCCGCCGGTGAAGCCGATGTCTCCGGTGGAGGTCTGCACCCAGATGTCGCCGTTGTGGCCCCTGGCGGGATTTCCGCTGGGGGTGACGATATCGGCTCCCGTGCTGTTGTTGTAGTTGCCGTTGGCATGGGCGGCCACGCCGCCGTGCCCGACGAGCGCGTAGGAGTAGTAGATGCCGGTGAACCCCGCATCGGAACGGGTTCCCCCGTCGTCCAGGGGCGTGGCGTAGCGGGGGGAGGTGCGGTCCGCGTTGTAGGCGGCCGTCACCGCAGCCACTTCGGCGTTGCCGTTGGAGGCGTTGTAGTTGTAGGCGGCGTAGTGGTTGTCCACGAGGCCGCCGCCGGCGCGGAAGGAGATGCCGCCGTCGGCGCGGACGCCGACGCTGCCGGAGTAGGCGTGCCCGGCAGGGGCGCTCGTGTCCATGCCCCCGTGGCCGATCTGCACGTAGGTGCGCGCGTCGTTTCCGGCGAGGGCGACGATGGAGCCGCCGGAGCCGTTGAAGGCTCCCGTCGTACCCACCCCGGCGCGCACGTCGATGTTCCCGAAATGCCCCCGGTTGACGAAGCCAGACGCAGCCTCTGGATGGGTCTCCACGCGGGAACCCGACAGGGCTCCGCCGTGGCCGATCTGGGCGGCGGCGTAGGTGGCATCGTGGCGGACGCCGGTGAGGTGCTCGTAGTTCACGAAGAGGTCGGGCCGGCTGTCGGTATCGACGGCGACGACGGCGACGTTCCAGGTCACCTCGCCAGTGGCGTAGTCGATGGTGCCGACGACGGTGCCTGCCGGATGCGCGGAGGCTGCGGTGGCGACGATGCCGCCGGTGCCGTCGTCGATGTATTCCGGCGCCTTGGCCGCGTCGAAGAGCGCCGGCGCCGCGATGGCGAGGCGGAACTCGACGGTGCCGGGCTGAATCTCCTTGCCGATGAGCTTGGTCCTCTGCCCTCCGCCGGCAGCGGCGGCCTCGTCCATCGGCAGGTAGTTCCTGGCGCCGGCGCCGTAGCCGATGACGCCGCTGTAGTCGGTCCCGTTGCCGTAGTAGAGGTTGAACTCGCCGATGTCGTTGGCATCGCCGCCGTTGGCGCCGGCCATGTCCTGGTACTCGCCGATGCGGCGGACGACGCGCTCGAGGGCCATGCCCCCGCGCAGGTGGATGTCGCGACCGGCGTAGACCTGGATGGCGCCGGTGTGGGTGCCGTCGAAGTTCACGCCGCCGTTGCCGATCACGGCCTGGTTGCGGTTGCCCTGCCCGCCGGCGAGGACGATGTCCCGGCCCGCGTAGACGTCGATGGTCTCGGTGGTACGACCGAGATGGCCCTGCGCCTCGCCTCCGGCGTGGCCGATCTGCGACCAGTTGTATTTCGTGGCCGAGTCGTCGTTGGTCATCATGCCGCCGACGAGGTGGATGCTGCCGTTCTCGGCGGTGACGGCGATGTTGCCGTGATGGTCGCCGCCGGCGGAGTAGCCGCCGTGGCCGACCTGGGCGTAGTGGAAGCGACCCTTGCCGTCGCCGTGGCTGACGAGGAATCCGTTGGGATCGGCGGCGACGGGGATGGGGTTGCCGTCGAGGTCGAAGCGGTCCGCCACGGGAATGGTGCTGCCGCCCATGAAGCTGATGTTCCCGTTCGCCGAGACCAGCTCGATGTCGCCGAAGTGGCCCCAGGCCCCGTCGCCCGCGCCGAGGGTGCCGATGGGGAGTCCGGGATTGGTGCGGGTCTGGCCGAAGCGCAAGGTGGCGCTGAGGTCGGCGTCGGCGTCGTAGCCACCATGCCCGAGCTGGGCGTAGAGGCGACCGTCGTCCCGGTAGAGGTTGTTGTTGTTCGTGAAGGTGCCGGCGACGAAGGCGACATCACCGTCCACCCGGATGTCGATGTCGCCGTTGAGGCCGTAGGCCGAGGCCGCCGTGCCGGTCCGCGCGTTCATCCCCCCGTGGCCGAGCTGGGCGTAGGCATCCTGCCGGTTCCCGGCCTTGAAGAAGAGGCCCATGCCGTCGATGTCCTGAGTTCCGCGGATGGTGATGTTCCCGAAATGGTTCCCGTCCGCCTCCAAGCCGCCGTGGCCGAGCTGGGCGTAGTTGTGGTAGTCGTACTGGCGGTGGCCGCCGTGGCCGGCGAGGAAGCGGATCCCTCCGACGCGCCCGAGGGGATTGGCGGGGTCGATGTGGTCGATCGTGATATGGCCGCCGCTGGCCCCCTTGGTCTCGTAGCCGCCATGGCCGAGCTGGGCGTAGTTGCGGTGCATCGCGCCCCCTTGGAAGACGATGTCCCCCCCGGCGTGGACGGTGATGTTCCCGAAGTTGCTGAGCAGGTCGTTGGCCTTGTTGTTGGGATTCTCGGCCTCGTAGCCGCCGTGGCCGAGCTGGACGAAGGCGCGCTCCTTCAGCCCCACGGCGGTCTGGAAGCCGGCTGAGGCCCCGGTGCCCGCCCAAGTGCCGCCCTCTGCGGTCTTGAGGGTCGCGTCGAATCGCACGAGGCCCCAGTCGTAGTGGACGTCGCCCACCTTGACACCGTTGCGGAACAACCCGCTCTGGCGGTCGTCGCTGCTGTTGTTCGACAGGTCGGTGATCACGGAGCCGTCGGCCAGCACGATGCGGACGGTGCCGGGCACGATGTTGGAGAGCAGCTCGGGCATCCAGTATTCCTGGGCGACGGTGGCCGTGGTGTCGGTGAGGTTGGCGAAGGGCACCCAGACGTTCGTCCCCGCGTTGATGGCGGCGTCGATGGGGGCGTTGGTCACGACGCGGTCCATCTTGGGCGCGGCGGCCGCGCCGAGGAAGTTGAGGCCTCCCCAGGCATCGACGTCGATGTTCCCGGTATAGACCCCGCGGGTGCCGTAGCCGCCGTGCCCAAGCTTGGCGTAGGCGTCGATGCCGCCCCCGTAGCCCTGGATCACCCGGGTGTTGGCGCTGCCGTTGAGGGAGCGGTCGGTCTGGTGGCGGATGTTCTGCCCGCCGAGGACGCTGGCGTCGAAGACGAGGGATCCGCCGAGCGCCTTCACGACGATGTCGCCGGTGATGTCGCCGACGGTGCCGTTCTCCCCCCCGCCGTGGCCGAGCTGGGCGTAGTTCCGGTCCATGTCCCCGGCGACGAAGGTGATGCCGCCGGTGGAGGCGTCGCCGTCGAGGTTGCCTGCGGTCCAGGTGCCCGGCGTGGCCCCGGGGGTCGCGTCCCCGGTGCCCGAAACGACCTCGATGTCCTGGCGGCTGGTGATGAGGGTGGTATTGGCACGCCCCCCGTGGCCGAGCTGGACGAAGCGGTCGTTGACAGCCCACATCCCCCCGAGGGTGGTGTCGGTGGTGCCGTAGGTGCCGCCGGTGCCACCGCTGAAGAACCAGTTGGCGTAGTCGACATTGTAGCGGAGGGCGTCCACCTGGGCGATGGTCTGCGGCGAGACGAAGGCGATGTCGCCATAGGCGGTCGCCGTGATCTTCGCGCTGTTGGCCGCGCCGAGGATGTTGCCGTCGGAGTCGTAGCCGCCATGGCCGAGCATGGCATGGTCGCGGTTCATATTCCCCGCCGTGAAGAGGATGTCCCCGGCGGTGGCTCCGGCACCCTGGCCCGCCAGCACGGTGACAGTGCCGCCCTTGTTCCCCCGCGCCACGTTGCCGCCGTGGCCCACCTGCACGTAGTTGTAGCCGTAGCCCCAGATCCGGTCGGGGCGGAAGGCGTCGCCTCCGGTGGCGACGACGCTGCCCCGGTCGGCCTCGACGCGGATGTTCCCGTTGAAGCCGGTGGAGGCGGCGAGGGCGGGCGTGCCGAAGGGCAGGATCGCGTTGGCTCCGAACACCGGGGTCTGGGCGGCGGTGTTGATCGCGTTCCAATTCGTCCCCCCGTGTCCGACCATGGCGTGGTACCAGCGTCGGTTGCCGGACCGGACGAGAACGCCGATGGGGGTGCCGGCGTTGTCGGGATCGAGGTAGGTGCCCCCGGCGAAGACCTCGATGTGGCCCGCCATGGAGGTGTCGGGCACGATGTTGGTGACGTTGGTGGGGCCGCCGGAGCTGACGGGCATGCTGAAGAGGCCAGCTCCTGAGGCGTGAAGCGCCCCGACCTGCCCTCCGTGGCCGATCTGCACATAGCTGCCGAGGTTGGAGGCGTCGGAGGCGTTACCCGTGGGGATCACCTGATCGTAGGGGATGATGGCCCCGGTGTTGAGGTCGCCGGTCCGCACTTCCTGGTTGTGGCCTTGCACACGGATCGCGCCGGTGGTGGCGCGGACGGAGATGTCGCCACTCATGCTCTGGTCCCAGATGGTGCGGAAG
This sequence comes from uncultured Akkermansia sp., assembly GCA_964435425.1. Taxonomy (GTDB): domain Bacteria; phylum Verrucomicrobiota; class Verrucomicrobiia; order Verrucomicrobiales; family DEV007; genus Arctic95D-9. The sequence goes on from CAYSZN010000144.1 coordinate 5,982, forward strand.
TTGCTCTCGTAGCCGGAGCCGTGCCCGATCTTGGCGAAGGACCGCGTGCCGCGCCCGCCGAGGACCTGGATGCCCAGCCCGGCGAGGCCGTTGTTGTCGGCGGCACTGGTGGCGGCGCTGGTGACCCCACGAGCCTCGACGGCGATGCTCCCGTGGTAGCTGCCCTGGTTCTCGGCACCGCCGTGGCCGATCATGCTGTAGCCGTCCTGGGTCACCGCCGTGCTCTGCATGTCGGTGACGCCGTCGAAGCCGCGGGCTCCCATGATGAGAACGTCCTCGGCGGCGGTGATCCTGATGTCCGCGTCGATGCGGGCGTCGGACCCGGCGTAGTTCGTGCGCCACGTGCTGGAGAAGAAGGAGTAGCGGTTCGATCCGGGGTCGATGCGGATGCCGTCTCGGGTCACCGCGACGTTGATGTCGGCAAAGCCATTGGCCTGGGCCCGCTTCCACTCGATCCCGTCCGAGAGGATGCCGCCGTGGCCGATCTGGGCGTAGCTGCCTGTGGTGCCGCTGCGGGCGTCGAGACGACCGCTCAGTCCCACCGTGATGTTGCCGCTGGTGCTCCCTGCGGCACCGGCCCCCCAGCCAGCCCCTCGGAAGGCTCCGCCGGCGAACTCCGTGCCGCCGAGCAGAGCGATGTAGTTCTTGCCCTGCACGTTGCCGGCGGCGTCTCCCCACCATTCGTTGACACGGACGCCATTGTGGGTCCGCGATAGCTGGTACTCGACTCCGTTGTCGGCAAAGCCCAACTGCGCCCAGCTTACTGTAACTGCGGTGCTGCCACGCATAACGAGGTCGTGCGCCGCCACATTGGTCTCGCCCCAGCGGCTGCCCACGGCGACGCCGGTGCGGGCGTTGGTCGCCCCGAGGAAGACGGAGCCGCCGCCGATGCCGGCGGCGTCGTTGGAGGCGTTGCCGTCGTTCATCGTGGCGAGCACGGCTGCCATGTCGAAAGTGATGGCGGATCCGACATCCCCCGGCAGGGGCAGGGTCCAGCCCGTGATACCGTCCCAGCCCGCCACGACGTTGACACCGCCATGCCCGGCGCTCTGCACTGCCGTGTTGAAGAAGATGTTGCCCTGGGCGAGGAAGGTCAAGGTGCCGCCGGGAGTGGCGGCGCTGTCCTGATACCACTGGATGCGGTCGGCCTGGGCGTTGGCGTTGGCGTCGGTCCGGCCCACAGTGATGTTCCCGGTGCCACCGCTGCCGAAGTTGGTGGAGATGACGATGTTGTTCCCCAGGTCGAGCTGCTGCGAGAGCCACACGTTGCTGATGGTGCTGCCGCCGAGGCCAGATGCGCCGTCGCTCCTGATAGTGATGTTCGTCGGGTCGAGCAGCAGAGTGCCCGCTGGTCCGTGGCTTGCGGTCAGATCGATGCCGCCGCTGGCCGACAGGGTGTCCTTCCCCGAAATCTCGGCAAAGCCCCCCTGCGACACGCCGCGGGCGGAAAGGCTGCCCGCAAACTCCGTGTCGCCATCGGACCAGAGGATCACGTTGCCCCCGCTGCCGCTGGCCAAGGCATCCGCACGGAGCACGGCTCCGTCGTCGATCACCAGCCTCTCCGCGTTGCGGATCGTCGCATCACGCCCCTGGAACCCGCCGCCGATCTGGATGCTGCCGCCGCCCGTTCCGCCGGAGGCGTCCACCAACGCCGTCCCGCCCACGGCGATCTCCCGACCTTCCACAATGACTTGGCCACCGGAGGATGAGGCGGAAACGTCGATGCTCCCGCCCAGTTCGGCTTTGTCGGTGACGGCGACCCGCACATTGCCACCGGCGGCGCGAATCTCCCCGTCCACCTTCGCATACGCCGCCTCGATCAGCACACGGCCCCCGCTCCCCGCTC
>CAYSZN010000145.1:0-7811 GCA_964435425.1 uncultured Akkermansia sp.
GGCGAAGGCAAGCGTCCGACTGCGGAGAAGGTGGCGGCTTTCTTCCAGGCTTCGCCCGTCTTTCGCAAGCTTGGCTCCGCCGCGTCGATCCGGGAGACTGCCCCGAGAATGTCGCCCGGCGACGGGCCCCCGCAGCGTTGGGATCTGCCGGCAATCGAGACCTTGGGCGAGCTGTCCCGGTGGCTTGGCCTTTCGTCGGAGCAGCTCGATTGGCTACGGGCCGTCCGGCGCTCGGACGAGGAGAAGGCGGCGCATCACTACCGGCATTGCTGGATCCCGCGACGGGGGCGGTCTCCCCGGCTCATCGAGGCACCCTTGCCGATTCTCAAGGGCGCGCAGCAGCGGATCCTCCGGCGGATCCTCGACCGGATTCCCCCGCATCCTGCGGCGCACGGTTTCCGCGCCGGGCACGATGTCGTCGGCTTTGCCGCTCCGCATGCGGGACGGCGCTTCGTCCTGCAAATGGACATCGAGGATTTCTTTCCCTCCCTCCGCCGCGCCCGGGTGGTGCGGGTCTTTCTCACGGCCGGCTATCCCGATGCCGTGGCCGGCGCACTCGCGGACCTGTCGACCACGGCGACGCCGAGGGCTTTCCGCGGGAGGGCTTTGCAGGACGGCCTTGCTCCCGTGCCGCAGGCGTTCCTGCGACGGCTTCGGCGGAGGCATCTTCCCCAGGGCGCCCCGACTTCTCCGGCGCTCGCGAACCTTGCCTTCTTTCGCTGCGATGCCCGGATATCGGGTCTCGCGGATCGCTTCGGAGCCCGCTACACCCGCTATGCGGACGACCTGCTGTTCAGCGGCGGGGATGGCTTCCGTCGCGATGCCCGCCGCTTCGAGGCGATCGTCGGCGGCATTCTGCTCGAAGAGGGAATGAACCTCGCGCACCGGAAGACACGGCACATGCCGGACAGCGTCTCGCAGCGTGCCGCCGGGCTCGTGCTCAACGCCGGGGTCGGGATACCGCGCCGCGAGCGGGACGCGCTCCGGGCGATTCTCCACAATTGCCTGCGGCAGGGTCCGGCCTCGCAGAACCGGGGCGGACATGCCGACTTTCGCGCCCATTTGCAGGGCCGGCTGGCCCATCTGCGCCACGTTCATCCCGCCGGCGCCGAAAAGCTCCAGGCGATCTTCGATGGGATCGAGTGGTAGGGGATGTCGGCAGGTCTTCGTTTTGCGAAGAGCGCCTTGATTCCGAAGGCATTCGCCGCTAGCCGTTGCCATGCTTTATCTAGGAATCGACAGCGGCACGCAGAGCACGAAGGCCATCGTGCTCGACTTGGAGACGGGGGCGGTCCTCGCCCATGCCTCGCAGGCCTACGATCTCATCGGCGGACTTCCGGCGGGCCATCTCGAGCAGCATCCGGAAGACTGGTTCGCCGCGACGAAGGCCACGGTGGCGTCCTGCCTCGGGCAGATCGGCGAACGCCGTCGCGAAGTCCGCGGCATCGGCGTGAGCGGCCAGCAGCACGGACTCGTCGTTCTCGACGAAAACGACGCCGTGATCCGGCCCGCGAAGCTCTGGTGCGACACTTCGACGACGGAGCAATGCGCCCAGTTCGAGGCGGCCTTCGGTGGAAAGGCGGGGCTCATCGCGAAGTCGGGGAACGCCATGCTCGCCGGCTACACGGTCCCGAAGCTGCTCTGGCTGAAGCAGCATGAACCGGACCATTTCCGCCGCGTCCGTGCGATCCTGCTCCCGCACGACTACCTCAATTTCCGCCTCACCGGGGTGAAGCGCATGGAATACGGCGACGCCTCGGGCACGGGGATCCTCGACGTGCGCACCCGCCAATGGGATCGCGACCTGACCGCCTTCGTCGATTCCGCCGTCGATGCGATGCTGCCCGAGCTCGGCTCGTCGAACGCGGTCCACGGCGTCCTCCTGCCGGAACTGGCGGCGGAATGGGGCCTTTCCTCCGATGTGATCGCCAGCGCCGGCGGCGGCGACAACATGATGGGCGCGATCGGCACCGGCAACCTCGGCGGAGGCGTCGTCACCGCCAGCTTCGGCACCTCCGGCACGCTCTACGCCTGCTCGGAAACGCCCATCGTCGATCCGCAAGGGGAAGTCGCGGCCTTCTGCGACAGCACGGACCGCTGGCTGCCGCTCGTCTGCACGATGAACGTCACCGTGGTGACCGAGCAGGTGCGGTCCTGGTTCGGCTGGGATCTCGCGGAGCTGGAGCGCCAGGTCGCCTCCGTTCCCGCCGGGGCGGACGGAGTCGCCTTCCTGCCTTATCTCAACGGCGAGCGCACGCCGAATCTGCCGCAGGGCACCGGCGTGCTCCACGGACTCGGTTCGACCGCGGCCAGCCCCGCCCACCTCGCCCGCGCCGCGATGGAGGGTGCGACCCTCGGGCTGGGCTACGGACTGCGGCGCTTCGCCGAGCTCGGGCTCAATCCCAGCGAGATCCGTCTCACCGGAGGCGGGAGCAAGAGCGCGGTCTGGCGCCAGATTTCCGCCGACGTTTTCGGCGTCCCCGTCGTCGCCCTCGCCACCGCCGAGGGCGCCGGTCTCGGCGGGGCGATCCAGGCGGCCTTCGCCGACGGGCAGGGGAGCTACGAGGATCTCTCCCGCCGCCTCGTTGCCCTCGACGAGTCGACACGGTGCCGTCCGTCACCCGACAGGGTCGGGCTCTACCGCGAGAAGTTCGACCGGCAGATCGGCCTCACCGAATTGCTCCGCGACAAGGGCTGGCTCTGACCTCTCCCCGCAGCCATGGCCGCCTTGCCCGAAAAAGAGGGATCGATCCGCCATCTTTCCCGCAAAGCCCGCCGCATCGGCTGGACCGGGGCGACCTTGATCCGGCTCGTCTCGCTGACCCTGCGCTGGCGCCTCCACGATCCCGACGGCATCGCCACGAGCCCGCCCGACCGGCCCATGATCTGGACCTTCTGGCACAACCGCATCTTCGTAGTTCCGCCGCTCTATCGCAAGTACCTCGGGGGCCGCAAGGGAGCCGTCCTCACCAGCGCGAGCAAGGACGGAGAGGCCATCGCGGCCATCATCGCCCGCTTCGGCTGCGAGGCGATCCGGGGATCCTCGTCGCGCAGGGGAACCTCGGCCCTCCTCGGTCTGATCGACTGGATCCGCGAAGGCTACGACGTCGCCATCGTGCCCGACGGGCCGCGTGGCCCCCGCTACAAGCTGGGCCCTGGGGTGGTGAAGCTCGCCGAAGTCACCGGTGCCGCCGTGCTGCCCATCCGCGTCGAATACGGGAGCTACTGGTTTTTCAAAAGCTGGGACCGCTTCCGCGTGCCGAAGCCCTTCACCACCGTCGATGTCTTTCTGGGACCCTGCACCGAGGTTCCCTCCGCGCTCGACGAGTCCGCCTTCGAGACCGAACGTCTTCGCCTCGAGAATCTGATGAATCCCGCCCATGAAACTGATTGAAGGAGCCCCCATCGCCGAAGCCGTCTACCGCGAGTGCCTCGCCTCGTTCGAGGAACTGAAGGCCGCCGGACACCTGCCTGGACTCGCCGTCGTCCTCGTCGGCGACGATCCCGCCTCGAAGGCCTATGTCGGGGCGAAGGACGAGAAATGCCGCGAGCTAGGCATGCATTCGGTGAAGATCGAGAAGCCCGCGACGATCACCCAGGCCGAGCTGCTCGCCGAGATCGACCGGCTCAACGGCGACGACGCGATCCACGGCATCCTCGTGCAGATGCCCCTGCCGAAGCATCTCGACACCGACGAGGTCATCCGCCGCATCGACCCCGCCAAGGACGTCGACGGCCTTCATCCCGTGAACCTCGGCAAGCTCGCGATGGAGGACCCGACCGGATTCGCCCCATGCACCCCGGCCGGGTGCCAGCGGATGCTGGTCGAGAGCGGCATCGAGACCGCCGGAAAGCATGTCGTCATCGTGGGGCGCAGCCTCCTTGTCGGCAAGAGTCTCGCTCTTCTCATGATGGGGAAGGGGGAGGGGGGCAACGCGACCGTGACCGTGGCCCATTCCCGAACCCGCGATCTGGCCTCGGTCACGCGCCAGGCCGACATCCTCGTCGCCGCGATCGGGATTCCGCGCTTCATCGGGCCGGATCATGTGAAGGACGGTGCCGTCGTCATCGACGTGGGCATCAACCGCATCGCGGACGCGAGCCGGAAGAGCGGCAGCCGTCTCGTCGGGGACGTCGACTTCGACGCCGTGGCGGCAAAGTGCGAGGCCATCACCCCCGTCCCGGGCGGCGTCGGCAAGATGACTATCGCCATGCTCATGGCCAACACGATCCGCGCGTGCCGGATGCGGGCGGGGATGTAAGAATCCGAAGCCCGAAACCGCATCGCGGGACCGCTGATTGGCGCGGATCTGCGCTGAGGGTTCCAGGCAGAAAAAATCAGCGGGAATCAGCGCCGATCGGCGGTCGCCGGAGGCCCAAACTCCGAATTCGGATTTTGCCGCTTGCCTGAGCGCCAGTGGGTTGATACCCTGAGCAGGCTCTCCTCTCCCTGCCTCCCGGCGGAGGAGTGTCGTGCTCGTTTGGCGTTCCAATGAAAGACCGTCGTTTCTGGATGAGGGTTGCGACTGCGGCAGGCCTGCTGGCGGTTCTGCTTCTTGCCTTGCTTTGGCTCGCACCTTTCCGTTCCGGTTCGGAGAAAGCGCCGTCTGGCGGGGCGGGCGCAGTTGTCGCCCCGAACACATCCGATTCAAGGAGCTTCGGCGATCCCGCAGGTTCTGAGCAAAGCCTGGCAATGGCAGGCGGGCAGTCGGCGGCGGCGGTCTCTCTGGACGGAAAGGTGGACGACAACTCCCATTCTGTGCAGGATCAGGCATCGTTGGCTCCCGAGTCACCGACTGCGCCGACGGGCGAACTGGATGCTCTTGCCGCCCTGGTTTCCCAAAAGATCGATCTCGGCGATCCGCAAAGGCGTGCCGAACTGGTGGCGCGGATGAAGGCGCTGGAGGACGCGACGCTGGCTGCGGCCCATGAAAAGGCGAAGCGCCTCGGCGTGCCGCTAGAGGTGGATTTGCCCGGCGGAGGCAAGGCCTATCTGGTGGGATTCGAGGGCGACAGCCCGCTCTACGAAGCCCCCGACAACGCCAACGCCGCCATCAGCACCGCAGCCAACCGGGTGCGATCCGTCGCTCCCTACTATGCCTCCGGGCACAACTACTTCATTGGCTTGTGGGAATCAGGGGGCGTTCCCAGAACGACTCACCAGGAATTCGGCGGTCGTGTCGTGGTCCGGGATGGCGCGACCGGGGAAACCAACCACGCCACCCATGTAGCCGGCACCTTGGCAGGTGTGGGCGTCGATCCTACCAAGCGTGGTATGGCACCCTCCGCGAGAGTCAATGCCTACAGTTCGACCAACTCCTATTCCGAAATGACGGCCGCCGGTGCGGCCAATCCGGGAGAGTCCGGCAAGATCTACATCTCCAACCATTCGTATGGCGTTCGCCGTGGGTGGAATGACGACGGAATCACTTGGCTGGGCGTCTTCAGCGACGACGGCAACAAGGCCAACGATGTCGATTACGGCTTCGGCCGCTACGACAGTGCGGCCGTCACGCTGGACGGTCTGACTCACAATCTGCCCTACTATTTGCCCTTCTACTCCAACGGCAACATGCGCAACCAAGGTCCGCCAGCAGTCGGGGCCACTTGGTACCAGGGCACCGGTGGCACGGCGCGCACCTACGACCCCGCCCAGCATCCGGCCGGCAACGGTGCCTACAAGAACCAGTATGACACGATGGATGGCGCCAAGACCGCCAAGAACATCATGTCCATCGGGGCGGTGAACGATGCGGTCAGTGCCGGCCAGCGCCATGTGCCCAACGGCACGCTTACGAGCTTCTCGTCCAGCGGCCCTACCGACGACGGACGCATCAAGCCGGACGTGGTGGCGAACGGGGCCAGCCTGTCCTCTGCCGGAGTCAGTCACGACACTTACTACTATTCCAGCAGCGGCACCAGCATGTCCACGCCCAACGCCGCCGGTTCCGCCCTGCTGCTGGTCGACTACTACGGCCAGCGCTTCCCGGGGCAGGCCATGCGCGCCAGCACCCTCAAGGCCCTCATCATCCACACGGCGGACGACGTCGGGGTTCCCGGACCCGACTACCTCTACGGATGGGGGCTGATGAACACGGAGGCGGCGGCGCAGGTCATCGACAAGCACGCCGGCAGCACCAGCAACCCCTTCATCGTGGAGGATCGTCTCACCACGGTGGATGGCAGCCACACCCATGGCTTCGTCTGGGACGGCGTCGAGCCCATCCGCGTCACGCTTTGCTGGACCGATCCTCCCGGAACCGGTGCCGGAACTGCCCCCGGCAGCCACGACAACCGGACGCCCCGGCTCGTCAACAATCTCAACCTCTCCCTCGCCGGTCCCGGGGGCAGCGTCCATCTGCCCTATGTCATGCCCTACGTGGGCAACTGGAGCAACGCCATGCTTTCCGCTCCGGCGACGACCGGTGTCAACAATGTGGACAACGTCGAGCAGGTCTATGTGGCCTCGCCTCCGCAGTCTGGTCTCTACACGATCACCGTGAACCATGCCGGCAGCCTGACCTACGGAGAGCAGCGCTATTCCCTGATCATCACCGGCGGTGGGGTGCCCAATGCGCTGAACGTTGGTCCCAACGAGAGCTTCCAGACCTCGGGCGGCATGGGAGGTCCCTTTTCGCCGGTCTCGAAGACCTACACGCTTGCCAACGATGGCGACTCGCCCATCGACTGGTTCGTCCCGACGCCCCCATCCTGGGTCACGCTTAGCTCGACTTCCGGCAGGGTGGCGGCGGGAGGGAGCGTCGGCGTGAACGTCTCCCTGTCCGCTGCCGCGAACACCCTGCCCGTCGGCATCCACGAGGCGCAGATTGCCTTCATCGACATGGGCAGCGGGCTCAGCCTCTCCCGCACGGTCAGGCTTCAGGTGACCGGCCCTCCGAATCTCAACATCGAGGAGCCCGCAGGCACTTCGCGGCCGAACGGCCAGTCCAGCGTGTCCTTCGGCGAGGTGTACCTCGGCTCGCCTGCCAGCACGCGCACGTTCACGCTGCGCAATACGGGCGATGCGACCTTGACCCTCTCGTCGGTCGGAATCCAGGGGACGCACGCGGCCGATTTCCAGGCAGGGGCTCCCTCGGCCACCGTCATCGGGCCGGGGCAGACGGCCACGCTCCCCGTGAGCTTCGCCCCGCTGGCGGTCGGAGCCAGGACCGCCGCACTGCGCATCGCCAGCAACGATCCGTATGACAATCCCTACATCGTCACCCTCCAGGGCGGCGGGTTGACTTCGGCCAACGCCAATCTCTCCGCTCTGGGCTTCAGTGGCGGAGCGCTCAGCCCCGCCTTCTCCGGCGGCACGACGAGCTACACCGCGAGCGTTCCCTATGCGGCCGGCACGGCTACCGTCACCCCGACGAAGGCGCAGGCCGGCGCCTCCATCCAGGTCCGCGTCAATGGCGGCAGCTACACCACCGTCGCCTCCGGCAGCGCCAGCGGAGCGCTAGGCCTGAATGTCGGCAGCAACGTCATCGAGGTGCTGGTCACTGCTGCGGCGGGCAACACCAGGACCTACACGGTCAGCGCGACCCGCGACAAGGCGGGCCAGACCATCTTCTTCGCCAATCCCGGAAATCAGTTCACCACGGCGACCGTCGGCCTTTCCGCCAGCGGAGGTGGCTCGGGCAATCCGGTGACCTTCTCCGCGAGCGGCCCGGCCACGATCGCCAACGGCAACCAGCTCAGCTTCACCGGTCCGGGGCCGGTCACGGTCAGGGCCAACCAGGCGGGGAACGCGAACTACCAGTCCGCCCCCGAGGTGGCGCACACCGTCACGGTCGCCGCCGCGACGGCCA
>CAYSZN010000146.1:0-7804 GCA_964435425.1 uncultured Akkermansia sp.
TCGCGAAGCGCTTCAAGGACATCGCCGTGGTCCGGTCCATGACCCAGAAGACCGGTGACCACCGCGGTGGGGCCTACTGGATGCGTACCAGCTACGAGCCGCGCGCCACCATCATCCACCCCTCGATGGGCCCCTGGGCGCAGAAGCTCCTCGGCAAGCGACACGACACCCTGCCCGACTCCGTCGTCATCGGCGGCGGTGGCGAGCACCCCGGCGCCGGCTTCTTCGGTCCCGCCCTCTCGCCCCTCCCCATCGGCGATCCCGACAAGGGCGTGCAGAACGCGCGTCCCTACAACGGGGTCAGCGAGGACCTTTTCAACAAGCGCATGGACCTGATGAACACCTTCGACGACGCGTTTCGCCGGAAGTTCCAGGCCGACGAGGTGCAGGCCTACACCCAGTTCTACGAGGAGACCCTCAAGCTGATGAAGAGCAAGGATCTCGAGACCTTCGACCTCGCCAAGGAAAAGGACTACCAGCAGAAGGTGGAGCGCTACGGCAACACCCGCATCGGCAAGGGGGCCATGCTGGCGAAGCGCCTCGTCAGCTCGGGGGTCCGCTTCGTCGAGGTCGTCTCCGGCGGGTGGGACATGCACAACGACCTGTGGAACGCGATCCCGCGGACCGGCGGTGAGCTCGACAAGGCGCTCGCCTCGCTCATCGACGACCTGAAGGCCGAGGGGCTCTTCGAGAAGACGATCATCGCCGTCGGAACCGAGTTCGGACGCACGCCGGTGATCAATGCGAATGGCGGACGCGACCACCACCCCCGCGTCTTCTCGACGATGTTCGCGGGCGGCGGCATCGTCGGTGGTCAGGTCTACGGTGCCTCCGACGACAAGGGCATCGCGGTGAAGGAGAACCCGGTCGAGGCGAAGGACTTCAACGCCACCATCGCCTACGCGATGGGAATCGACCTGAACAAGGTCGTCTACTCGCCTTCCGGACGCCCCTTCCTCATCGCCGGCCACACGCGCGATCCCAAGACGGACGCGATCGTCACCGAAGGGCATCCGATCATGCCGCTCTTCTCCTGAGCGCCTTCGCAAGGCCCCTTTTTCGAGAAAGGCCCGGAGTCATCCGGGCCTTTTTTGTGTTTTTCGGAAAGAATGTGAAATTTAAGCTTTCTTAATTAATTTTCCCTGTTTATATGGTTCGCGTTCACCGTTTCTCTTTTCGTCTCTCCCGTTTCATCGCCGATGAGTTCCGCTGTCCAGAGTGAGCCGCGCCGGGCCGTTCTCCGGGGCGCCTCTTCGCATCCGGGCGGCGGGGAGGGAGTTGGATTCCTCGTCGTCGAGCAGCGCTCCATCACACCGCTCGGACCCAGGATCGTCTATGCCAACGAGGAGCTTTCGCGGCTCTCGGGCTACGAGCCCGCTTCGCTTGTCGGCTCGCCGCTCGGTCTCCTCTACGACCGCACCGATCTGGCCGCCCTCATCGAGAAGCTGCCGGCGATCGCGGCGCGGACCAACCACTGCTTCATGGACCGCGTCCTCCTGCGCAATGGAGGCTCGCGCCTGTCCTGCCACTGGACGATCCGCTCGACGAACCGGGAGGGAGAGCCTCACGGCTATTTTGCGATGACGGTGCGCCCCGTCGTCGCGCTGGACACCCGTAAGACACTGTCCTCCAGGCGTCCGGCCGCCCCCGCTCCCGTGCCGTCGGCTCCTCCCGCGTCCGCCGCTGCCAAGGCGGTGGACCGCGTCAGCCAGCACTACGAGGCCTCGCGGAGCGAATCGATTTCTCTCGCAGCGGCGGGCGTGGCGCACGACTTCAAGAACGCGCTCCAGACCATCAAGATGAACCTCGAGCTTGCCGCGCTCGCGAGTTCGGGCGAAAGCCGCGTCAGAAGCCACATCGCCGAGGCGCATCTCGCCTTGGGCGATGCCGAGATGCTGGCCCGGCAGATGCTGGCCTTCACGCGGGGCGAGTCCTCGAACCGCCGCGCGATCCATCTCGGGCGCCTCCTCGAAAGAGTCTCGCGGCTCTGCTCGGCGGGTTCGGGCATCCGCTGCCGCCTGTTCCAGGGCGAGAGCCTCCGCTGCGTCGAAGGGGACGCGGTGCGGCTCTACCAGGTGCTCCACAATCTTGTCATCAACGCCCGCCAGGCCATGCCCAACGGCGGCACCATCGACATCGTGGCCGACAATGCCGAGCTCGACGAGAGCAATCCCTATGCCATGCCGGTGGGCCGCTACGTCGTCGTCTCGGTGCGGGACAAGGGATGTGGCATTCCCGCCGAAACCCTGCCCCGCATCTTCGACCCGAACTACACCACCAAGGCGGGAGGGACGGGCATCGGCCTCGCTTCCTGCCTCTCGATCGTGCGCGAGCACCGTGGGGCGATCCGCGTCGCCTCCCAGGTGGGGGTGGGCACCGAATTCCTCGTCTTCTTGCCCGCGACCGACGAGGTCGCCGGAACGAACGATCCCGACCCCGTCTGGCGTGCCTCCGAGCCGACTCTCCCTTCCCGGCAGGCACGGCCGGGCTCCGCGAGCGGGAGGATCCTCGTGGTCGAGGACGAGCCCGGCGTGGCGCGCTCCACCGCCGGAATGCTGAAGCAGATGGGCTACGAAAGCCTTCACGCCCGCACCGGCCAGGAGGCCATCTCCCTCTACCGGGAGCACCTCGACACGTCCGAGCCGGTCGATGCCGTCCTCCTCGACATGACCTTGCCGGGCGGCCTCTCCGGCATCGACGTGGCCCGGGAGCTGAGGAGATTCGACCCTGTCGCCCGCCTCATCGCGACGAGCGGCTATTTCGAGGACGGAGGCGAGCGTCTCCCGGCCATGGACGGATTCGACGCCATCCTCCCCAAGCCCTACGGGCGGGAGACTCTCTGCGAGGCGATCGAGCGCGCTGCGGTGCGCTAGTGTTGCCGAGGCCATTGGCCTCGGTCGAGCGTCGTAGGGACGCCCGTTCCGTGTCCGATGGGCGCGGCGACAGATGGAGCGAATCACAAATTCCGTCGGAGCCATGCAGACGGTGGAGGCTTGGCAAGCCTCCCTCCTTGGTCCAGCCCGCCGCCCCAAGGAACGAGACTTGCCAAGTCTCGCCGAAGCCTCGGGCGGAACCCTGAAGCCGAGGCCATTGGCCTCGGTCGAGCGTCGAAAGGACATCCGCCCCGCGCCCAATGGACGCGGCCACAGGGCCGGCTCACCGGGGCGGTGCGTCCAGCCCGCCATACCACGTCTCGAAATTCCGCCGCATCCGGGCGATGGTCTCCTCCAAGGTCCATCCATGGCGAAGGGCGACGGCCTCGTGGATGGCGAGGAGGTTGGCGGGGTGGTTGATTTCCTCCTCTCCGGGGCCGCACAGCCGCCAGCGGCGCATCTCCGGTGGCGGGAGCATGTCGGGGGCGTCGCTCTCGAGGAGAAGGCGGTCGGGCGGCACGGCGTCGAAGGTCGCCAGCTTTTCTGCCTTGCCGGGGTTGAAGAAATAGCCCGACAGCGAAAAGAACGCTCCCATCCCCGCGAAGTCCGCGACCCATTCGGCGGGACCGCCGTAGGAATGCAGCAGAGGACCTCGCCGGAGCGCCGCCGAGGCGAGGATGTCGCGCATCGTTCCCCACGCCCGCAGGCAGTGGATCGAGACGGGGCGGTCGAGGCGCTCCGCAAGCGCGAGCTGCGCGGCGAAGACTTCCCGCTGCCGGCCGAAGTCGCTCCCCCGGATCCAACGGTCGAGCCCGATCTCTCCCACACCCGCGCCGGGATGGCGCATCAGTCTGGCTTCGAGATCGCCGAGCCAGCCCTCCTCCTCGTTTCCAACCCACCAAGGATGGAGACCGAAGCAGGGAATCACCTCGGGATGGTCCGCCGCGAGACGCTCCACCCCCTCCCAATCGCCCGGGTGGGTACCGTTGACCACGAGCCGTCCGATCCCGAGGCCGCGCACTGTCTCCAGAAGGCTGGGTAGCGCGTCCGCGAAGCGGGGATCCTGCAGATGGAGATGGGCGTCGATCATTGCGCTGCCCCTGGAGCGAGGCCGGAGGCGCGCTCGACGAGGCGTTCGCGCAAGTGGCGCAGTCCGCGAAGCCGGGTCGGCGTGAGATGACGGTCGATACCAAGCCGACCGACGAAGTCCGGCTCCGTCGCGAGGATCTCGGACACTGTCGCACCGGAGTAGACGCGGCGGTAGAGCGCGGCGATGCCTTGCAGGGCAGGGGACTCCGACTCGATGTCCACGGCCACTGTTTCGCCGGCGGCGGGCCGCACGGAGAGCCACACGCGCGAGACACAGCCCGGCACCAAGTTCGCCTCGGTGCGGTATTCCTCCGCCAGCGGCTCCATTCCCGCCGCCGCCGTCTCCACGATCAGCTGGAAGCGTTCGCGCGGATCCTCGATCAGGAGATACTCCTCGACGAGGCATCCTAGCCGGTCCGCCGCCGTCATGGATCAATCCTCCAGCGTCAGGCGCATCGGAATCATGCTCGAATGGCGGAAGTTCATCCGCTCGAAGAAATGCTGGCTCTCCTCGTTGACCTTGTCGGTGAGGAGGGTGATGCGCTTGAAGTCCTTCCGCTTCGCGAAATCGACGACGTACTCGACGAGCTGCGTTCCGTAGCCCTGGCCGCGGAAATCGGGATGGATGATGACGTCCTCCAGCAGGATGACGAAGCCGCCCATCGCCGTGCTGATGGTGAAGAGCACGTTCACCATGCCGAGGATCTCGTAGTCCGTCCGGACCACGAAGATGCGTCCCCGGCTCGGTTGCTCCAGGATCGCCCGCAGTCCGCGCTCCTGCTTGCGGCGGTCGGGACTGAAGTCCTGCTCCATCTCGAAAAGGGCCATCGTCAAGTCGACGAGCCGTGCCAGATCGTCGAGTGTGGCCGGTTCGATTCTTGCTCGCTGGTTGAGAGGGCGGATCGGCGCGGTGTAGGAGATGTCCATGGGAGCGAGGGCCGGAGGAAAGACGCTAACAAAGCGAGCGTAGCAAAAACAGAACCATTGTAAATCCGAAATCCGTGCGCAGCGTGGAGCGCTGCGAAATCCGAATGGACCTCCGGCGACCACTGATCTTCGCTGATTGCCGCTGATTTTGTTGCGTCTGGAAACCTCGGCGGAGATCGGCGGTCCCATCGCTATTCGGTTCGGATTTCTGGCTTCGGATTTACCGCCGCGCCACCCCCGCCCGGTCAAAGGCGGCTTTCATGCTCTCGAAGCAGGTTTTCGTCGCCGCGACAGGATCGTATCCAGGAACCCTCCAGATCTGGCTGCTGACCTCGCAGCAGAAATCGCCCCGGTAGCCGCCGTCGTAGAAGGCGGAGACGATGTCGGCGTGGTCCCAGGCATCGCCCTCGCCGGGGAGGGCGAAACGCACCTTGCCCTCTTCCATTACCGCGTCCTTCACGGCGATGTAGTTCGTGCGGGGCAGGGATTCCCGCACCGCCGCTTCGATGGACAGGTCGGGTTCGAGGAAGGCGTAGTGGCTGTAGTCGAAGGTCATCCCGAGCCGCTCCGGCGAGCCGAGCTGCTGGATGAGCCAGAGCGCCTCCGCAGGCCGCGACATGGCGTGGTAGCGGTGCGGCTTGATCGAGAGGAAGCCCCGCAGGTCCCCCGCGACCTGCACCCAGTTGGCGATGCGGTCGCGGAAGAGCTCCCGCGAGGCTCCCCAGTCCTTTCCGCCCAGCACCGTCTGGACGACCGGGGCTCGATCCGGGGAAAGTGTGTGGCCGAACTGGATGAGGTGGTAGAGCTCGGCGAGCTGTTTCTGGTGGTCCGCCTCAAGGCGCTTTGGCTGGAGGTCGGCCATGATCGCGCAAAGCCGCAGGCCGCTGTCGGCGAGGACGGAGCGGAGCCGCTTGCGGTCCCCCGTGGAAAACCGCGAGGGCGATCCCGTCATCCCCGGCATTGCCGCGATCTCGATGGCGTTGTAGCCTGTCTCCGCCACCAGACGGATCGCCTTTTCCAAGGGCATCGACTGGAGCCCGTAGGTGCCGATGGCAAGCCCGCAGCCGCGTGGGGATTGCGCGAAGGCGGAACCGCCGAAACCTCCGACGGAAGCAGCAGCGAGAGCACGACGGACAAAGGTGCGGCGGGAGAGGGACATGATCGAGTGAACCACGCTCTCCCCGCCTCCGCAAGCGCAGCGGGACGCTGCGAAGCTCGAAATCCGAAGAAGCGTAGGAGTGAAAGGAGGGGACTTTTCAAGTCCCCTCCACCGGACCGGCTCCGCTCCCAAACCTCCGTCCACGGGGACTTGAAAAGTCCCCCTCCTTTCCAGCCAGCCAAGCCGGTCCATTCGGATTTCGCAGCGCCCCGCTGCGCACGCCACACTCGCGCCAGTTGACCATCAGCCCCTTGCGGGACCATCTTTAGGACGATGCCGGAGCCCCGCCATTTCCTTTCCGCCCTGCTCGTGGCCGCTCTCCCAGCAGCGGCCAGCGAGCCTGATCCGCTTGCGATCCTGCGGAAGGAATGCGTGAGCTGCCACACCGAGGCGAAGCGCAAGGGCGGGCTGCTCATCGACTCGCGCGAGTCCCTCCTCGCGGGCGGCGACACCGACGTGGCCATCGTGCCGGGCAAGGCGAAGGAGAGCCTCCTCGTCGAGGTGCTCTTCCCCGATGCCGACATGCACATGCCACCGAAGGGCCAGCTCGAGCCGCGCGAGATCGCCGCTCTCGAGCAGTGGATCGACGCCGGCGCTCCCTGGGACGCGGACCGCTGGGCGAAGCTGAACATGCCTGAAAAAGCCGAGGTCGCCCTCGGATCTCTGCCTGCCTCCTACGGCCCCATCTTCGCCCTCGCCCTCTCTCCAGACCGGAAGATACTCGCCGTTGGCCGCGGCGGGTCCATCGACTGGTATCGCATCGTGCCCGACTCTCAACCCGCGAAGCCCCCCGCCTTCCGCCTTGAGCATGCCGCGACCTCGGCGGTCGAGGGGGACGCGGTGCAGAGTCTCGCCTTCTCCCCCGACGGCACCCGGCTCGCCTCGGGCGGATTCCGGTCCGTCCGTCTCTGGGATCCGGCCGCTCCCGGAAAGGCGGTCCGGGAATTCACCGAGCCCTTCCTCGGTCGGCAGACCGCGCTGCTCTTCCTGCCCGGAGGCAAGCGGCTCCTCGTCGCCGATTCGATGCCCTCCCAGATCGGACGGCTCCACGAGATCGCGCTGGAGCCGGAGGGGGTGAAGACCTTCGACACCGCGCACCGCGACAGCATCTTCGCCCTCGCCCTCAGCCCGGACGGGAAACGCTATGCGACCACCTCCGCCGACAAGCTGATCACTCTGCGGGACAGCACCACCCACGAGGTCGTCAAGCGGCTCGAAGGGCATACCGGCTATGTCCTCGCGGCCGTCTTCTCGCCCGAGGGCGAGCGCCTCGCCAGCGGCGGCGACGACGAGGAGGTCAAGATCTGGAACCTCGACAGCGGGAAGAAGGTGGGCTCCTTCGCCAGCAACCGATCCGGCCCACTCTACGCCCTCGCCTGGCACACCGATCCCGCCAACACGAAGAAGAAGGCCGAGGAAAAGGACCAGGCGAAAGCCGCCGAGATCAACACCGATCTCGTCGTCTCCGTCCCCAGATCGGGCAAGCCCTCCGCCTTCACCGAGCTGAAGGAGCATGAGGGCCAGGAACGTTCCACCGGCGCGAAGGAACGCGCCTTCGACACCGCCGGGACGCCGCTGCTCGCTCTCGCTTTGGATCGCGAGAGCCTCTGGACCTACGCCGGCGGCGAGGACGGTCGCCTCCGCGTCTGGGATGACAAGGGCAAGCTCGTGCAGACGCTTGATGCGCCTCCGGCACCGCCGGAGGCGAAATCCGAAGTCCAAAATCCGAAGCCCGAAGCACCCGCACCCGCACCCG
>CAYSZN010000147.1:0-7790 GCA_964435425.1 uncultured Akkermansia sp.
CGAGGACTTCGCCATAGGGATTGGCGACGAAGGACTGGCCCCAGAAGACCGTGTCGCCCTCGCGCCCGACGCGGTTTGCGGCCGCGACGAAGCAGCCGTTGGCGACGGCGTGGCCCTTCTGCACCGTCTCCCAGGCATTGTGCTGGGCGGGGCCTAGGGTCTCGCGCTCCTCGGCGAGCCAGCCGATCGCGGTGGGGTAGAAGAGCACGTTCGCCCCCTGCATCGCGGTGAGACGGGCCGCCTCGGGATACCACTGGTCCCAGCAGATGAGCACCCCGATCTTGCCGAAGGCGGTTTCCCAGATGCGGTAGCCGAGGTCGCCGGGGGTGAAGTAGAACTTCTCGTGGAAACCGGGGTCCTCGGGGATGTGCATCTTGCGATACTTGCCGAGATAGCTCCCGTCGGCGTCGAGCACGGCGGCGGTGTTGTGATAGAGCCCGGTGGCGCGCTTCTCGAAGAGCGGCAGCACGACGACGACGCCGAGCTCCTTCGCGAGGGAGGCGAAGCGCTCCGTCGTGTTCCCAGGAATGGCCTCGGCGTAGCGGAAAAGCGCGGGGTCCTCGCGGCGGCAGAAGTAGAGCGTCGAGCACATCTCCTGCAGACACACGACCTGTGCCCCCTTCGCCGCGGCGGCGCGGACGAGGCGCTCGGCGCTGTCGAGATTGACGGACGGATCCTCCACGGCGGCGAACTGGGTGAGACCGATGGTGAGTGTTTTCATCCGCGCTAACTGACGGTTTCCGTGCGAAAGCGCAAGGAAAACGATGGGGCGGGATGTTCTCGAAGCGAAGGCAGCCGATCGACATTCCTGCCGCCCGGCTCCAATCGGCCTTCACTCCTCCACCAAGCCCCGCACCCGCAGCCAGTCGGCGGCGCGGGCGGTCCAGGTGTCGATGACCGATCCGGGCCGGGGGCGGACGCCGTAGCCGTGGCCGCCGTTTTGATAGACATGGAGTTCCCCGGAGACGCCGTGCGCCTTCATCCCGAGGTAGATCAGGGCCGCGCCGAGGGAGGAGGACTTGTCGTCGTCGGTATGGACGAGGAAGCCCGGCGGCATCTTCGCGGAAGGGACGATCTGCGGCATCAGCTTGCCCGTGGTCTCGTCGGCGACACGCCAAGGGTAGATCAGCAGGGAGAAGTCGGGATGGAAGCCCGCTTCGTCGACGGCATCGACCGGCTCGTAGGCCGTCGTTTCGCTGGTGAGATGGATTGCCGCGACCTGGCCGCCGGCCGAGAAGCCGAGCAGGCCGATCTTTGTCGGATCGAGCCCGTATTCGGCGGCGTGGTGACGCAGGTGGCGGATCGCCCGCTGCGAATCCTGGAGCGGTCGTTTCCAGGGCTCCGCCTTCGCCGCGCCTTCGGCCTCGGGTTCGAGTCCGGTGGTGGTGCGGTAGTTCAGGACGTAGGCAGAGATACCGAGGCCGTTGAGCCATTCCGCCGCCTCGGAGCCTTCGAGATTCGGCACGACCCGTGCGAACCCACCTCCCGGCAGGATGAGGACGCCGACGCCCTTCGATTTCTCCTTCGGGGCCGGATAAGGCGCGAGGGTCGGCGCGGTGATGCTCTCGACGCGGAGGATGGGTGGCATGTCCTCGGGGCGGAAGGGCAGTTCCGTGCCGGTCTTCTTCGTTGTTTTACCGGGGGCGAGGTCGGGCCAGAGCGGCATCGTCTCCGCGAGGGCAGGCAGGGCGAGGGAGGCGGCCAACGAGGCGAGAGTCACAGGCAAGGAGGTCATGTCCTCAGCATAGGCACAAGACGGCCCTCCGGGGCAAGGATGGATTTGCGGATTTGATCGGCGGTCCGGCATCATTTGAGCAACAGCACGCCGGAGCGACGACAGAGCCGTCGTCCCTCAGGACGAGGTTTGTTCGCTCCCTGCGGCGATGGGTGCCATGACCGACCGCTGACATCGGGAAGGGCTTTCGCCATTCTTGTCCAGCGAACCAGACCAAGCTCGGAGGCCGGTGGCCACTTTGTGGCGAGGCTGGACAGCTCCATCAGCAGCAACGCCCAGCGTCATCCCCGGCGGAACCCGAAGGCTCCGGCGCTTGTCGGCACTGGTGGCCTCCCGCTTCCCCGCGAGATGCCGGATCCATCGGCCCCCTTCCTCTATTCCCTATGGAATTTCAGGGGCATGGGACCAATGCAGGGGGAGGCTGGAAGGTAGGTTCCGGGAGGGAAAAGGGGACAGAAAGAGAAAAAAACAGCCCATACCGGTAACATCGGTCTCCAGAATACGAATGTAGAGATGGGACGAACCTATCCAAACCATGACGAAGCCATATCACCATCTATCGCAATGCCCCGGCGGGGAGCCAAGCGTCTGGAATTCGGAGAGCGCTCCGTCTTCCCGGCAGTTCCAGAATGCTGAACGGGGCCAGTCGATGGCAGAAGCGCTTGGGAGCAATGAAGCAAGCCAGCGACCGGCGAAAACTCATACAATGCCAGTCGGAGGCCAGACGGAACGTCGGGAGGAGAGGATCGCCTTGGGAGGAACATTGCAATCCGAACGAATACGTATAAATACGGATTTCCCAAATGCTGATGTCTCCTATGCTCAATCGCTTTCTGTATCTGTATTTGAGCATTCGATGGGTACTGCTAATTGCGACCCCGATGGGGCGAACTCCGCAAACAAATTCGTCGAAACGAACGCTCAAGGCGGGCGGAGCGAGGCCGCGGGATTTTCCCCATCGGATTTGCTGAGTCCCCGGCAGAAGGAGGTCTACCATTGGATTTGCGAAGGCAAGCGGGACCGAGAAATTTCCATAATTCTCGGAATCAGCTATCGAACGGTGACTGTCCATGTGCGGGCGATCCTCAAGAAGCTGGGTGCCGAGAACCGTACCAGTGCCGCGATGATGGCAGTGAACCGAGAAACACTATAAACGGTGACTTTGTGGATATTGAGTTCTCTCAAAATATATTGAAAATAGCAATCAAGCGAGATCGGCGCTCGATGAGTTATGGAAAATATAAAATTCGATGATTTATATTTTGATTCAACTTGGTGCTGCTTTGTTAGACCGGAAGGAATCACATTGTCGGAGCGTCCGTTGTAGCGGACCGGGCGTCCCTTCGGCCTTCGACCGACATCGGTGACCTTATTTACAGGCCGTATCGGGCGTGTTTTCCCGCATCGGACGCACACACGCGATTCTGCGGCGGACGACTGGACGAGCCGTCTTCACGCCTGCCTTCCCTATTGTGGCTGGGCTCGCGATCGGATTGGGCTCAATGCGCCTCCAGCCAGTTCTCACCGGTGCCCGACTCGACCACGACGGGCACCTCCAGGGGCAGCGCGTTCTTCATCGCTTCCTCGATTTTGGGGATCAGTTCGTCCTGCTCCTCGCGGTGGAGGTCGAAGACGAGCTCGTCGTGGACCTGCAGGAGCATCCGGGTACGGCAGCCGATTTCGTCGAGGAGGGCGGCGACGCGGACCATGGCGATCTTGATCATGTCGGCGGCGGTGCCCTGGATGGGGGTGTTGATGGCGGTACGCTCGGCGGCGGAGCGGATCATGCCGTTTTTCGAGTTGATGTCGCGGAGGTGGCGGCGGCGTCCGGTGAGGGTCTCGACATAGCCGTCGCGGCGGGCCTGCTCGATGGTCTCGTCCTGGTAGCGTTTCACGCCGGGGTACTGGCGGAAGTACTCGTCGATGACGCCCTGGGCCTCGGTGCGCGAGAGCTCGCCATTGAGCCGCTGCGAGAGCCCGAAGGCGGAGATGCCGTAGATGATGCCGAAATTCACCATCTTCGCGGTGCGGCGCATCTCGGGGGTGACCGCGTCGAGCGGCACGCCGAAGACGCGGGCGGCGGTGGCGAGGTGGATGTCCTCGCCGGCGCGGAAGGCGGCGATCATGGCCGTGTCGCCACAAAGCGAAGCCATGACGCGCAGCTCGATCTGCGAGTAGTCGGCGGAGAGGAGGATGAACGCCTCGCTCCGCGGGACGAAGGCGCGGCGGATCTCGCGACCCTGCTCGGAGCGGATGGGGATGTTCTGAAGGTTCGGGTGGTTCGAGGCGAGGCGGCCGGTCGCGGCGAGGAGCTGGTGGAAGGTGGTGTGGATGCGTCCGGTGCCGGGGAAGATGGCTTCGGGCAGGGCGTCGACGTAGGTGCTCTTCAGCTTCGCGGCCTCGCGGTAGGCGAGGAGGTCGCGCACGATCCGGTGCTCGGTGGCGAGGGCGGCGAGGGTCTGCTCGTCGGTCTTGTACTGGCCGGTCTTCGTCTTCTTGGCCTTGTCGGCGAGGCCGAGGCGGTCGAAGAGGATCTCGCCGACCTGCTTCGGGGAATTGAGGTTGAACTGCGTCCCGGCGGCCTCGTAGACGGCCTTCTCGTATTCGGCGATGCGTTCGCCGAGGAGCACGCCGGTCTCGGCGAGGGTGGCGGGATCGACGCGGATGCCCTCCTTCTCCATCGTGACGAGGACGGGGACGAGGGGGCACTCGATCTCGTGGAGCACGCGCTCCTGCTCGAGCTCGGTGATCCTCTGGCGCAGGATCGCGGCGAGCTGCCAGGTGACGTCGGCGTCCTCGCAGGCGTAGCGCGCGATGTCCTCGAAGGCGGGACCGTCGGGCGCGGCGGATTCGGCTCCCGTCATCGCCGCCTCGTCGAAGAGGTTGAGCTGGCCGGTCTTCTCGACGGGCTTGCCGAAGACGGAGTCGTAGGAGATGGGCGTGTAGCCGAGGAGGGATTCGGCGAGGTAGTCCATCCTGTGGCGCTGCTCGGGCTCGACGAGGCTGTGGGCGAGCATGGTGTCGAAGATGGGCGTGGCGACGCGGAATCCGCGCCAGAGCAGCACGCCGATGTCGAACTTCAGGTTGTGCCCGATCTTCTCGATGCGGGGATCGGCGAGGACGTCGCGGAACTCCTCCAGCACCGCCTCTCCCTTCTCCGCAGGCACCTCGACGTAGGTCGCCTCGTGCTCGTTCCAGGAGAAGGCGAGGCCGATGACGGAGGTGGTCTTCTCGTCCAGCGACGTCGTCTCAAGGTCGAAGCACCACGACGTCCGGCCCTTCAGCTCGCCGATCAGCTCGGCCCGTCCCGCCGCGTCGTCGGCGCGGAGAAAGCGGTAGCGCTTCTCGAAGTCGTCGATGGTCCTCAGCTCGGCGACGAGGGCTCCGCCGTCGGTCTCGACGGTGCGATGGCCCCGGCCCGCCTGGAAGTCCTCGCCGAACAGCCGCTTCCCGAGGGTGTTGAACTCGAACTCGACGAAGAGCGACTTCAGCGCCTCGTCGTCGCGGGGACCGATCTCGATCTCCTCGAAGCGGGTCTCGACCGGCGCGTCCGTCAGGATGGTGACCAGCTTCTTCGAGAGCAGGGCCTGCTCGCGGTTCGCCTCGATGTTCTCGCGCTGCTTGCCCTTGAGCCGGTCGCTGTGGGCGAGGATCTCCTCGATGGAGCCGAATTCGGAGATCAGCTTCTTCGCCGTCTTCTCGCCGATGCCCGGCACGCCGGGCACGTTGTCCGACGCATCGCCCCACAGTCCGAGCACGTCGATGGTCTGGAGGGGATCGCCGACCTCCCAGATCTCGCGGATCTTCGCAGGGTCGAGGATTTCGGCGGAGGAGCCCTGCCGGCCGGGCTTGTAGACGAAGGTCGAGTCGGTGACGAGCTGGGCGAAGTCCTTGTCCGGCGTGACCATGTAGGTCTCGAAGCCGCCGAGGGCCTCGGCCCGCTTCGCGAGGGTGCCGATGACGTCGTCGGCCTCCCAGCCGTCGCATTCGATCACGGGGATGCGGAAGGCGGCGACGAGGCGCTTCACATGTGGGAGCTGCAGGGCGAGATCCTCCGGCATCTCGTCGCGGTTGCCCTTGTAGGCCGGGTAGAGCTCGTGGCGCGGAGTCGGGACGGGGGTGTCGAAGACGACGGCGAGGTGGGTCGGCGACTGCTTCTCGAGCAGGTCGAGCAGGGTCGTGGCGAAGCCGAAGAGGGCCGAGGTGTTGACGCGTCCCGAGGTGTAGATCGGGCTGCGGATCAGGGCAAAATGGGCCCGGTAGACGAGCGCCATGCCGTCGAGGAGAAAGAGTCGCTTGGGGGCTTCGGCCATGCCGCAAGGGAACGGCGGGCAGCGGGGGAAGTCAAGGGGCACGGAGCGCGGCAGAGGCGCGTCTCCGGGGTGTCCGCACCGGGCGCGGGAAGGTCACTTCGCGATCTTCTCGTCGTCGCCGTGCGAGGCATCCTCGGCCTTCCACTTGCCTCCCTGCTGCGAGGCGAGGAAGGCGACGAGGTCGCGGAAGTCGCGCGGCGGCAGGGCCGCCGCCATCGGAGGCATGGCCGAGATGGGTGGGGAGACGGAGGCGACCTCCGAGCGGGGGATCTTGTGCGAGCGGTTGTCGAGCGCGACGACGGTGAGGTGGCTCTCCGTGTCCTCGGAGAGGCGGCCGACCACGCTTTCGCCGTTGCTCAAGGCGACCGTGGCCATGCCGTAGCCGGGAGTGATCTCGGCACCGGGATCGGCGACGGACTCGAGAATCTTTTCCCGCGAAAGCCGCTTCGCCACCTCGCGGAGGTCCGGTCCCTGCACGCCGCCCTGGTCGCCTCCCTCGCCGCCCACCTTGTGGCATTGCAGGCAGGCCCCTTGGTTCTTGAAGACGATTTCGCCCGCTGCGGGATCGCCGCCGTGGAGGCCGAGGAGGAAGACCGCGTTCGGGCCGGAGGCTGCATGGGCGGCGGCTTCGGGCCGTCCCTTGTCGGCGAGGGCGAGGTAGGCGTCGAGCCAAAGGCCGGGGCGCAGCTGCGAGCTGCGGGCCTCCCACAGCGCGGCGATCTTCCCGAGATCGGTCTCCGCCAGACCGGCGATGGCGGCGCGGGCGACGGGCAGGGGACCATCGGCGATGGCCGCAGTGGCCTGTCCGGCGATTCCCTCGAAGCCGAGGGCGAAGGCGCCGCGCATCGCGGCGGCACGGACCGGGACCGCGCCGTCGGCGAGGAGCTCGGCGATGCGCTCGCGCGTGCCCTCGGGGCGGGAGGCGACGAGGCTTTCGACCACGGCGACGCGCAGCTTCGGATCGAGCTTCGTGTTGCCCGCCTGGGCCAGAAGCGTCGCGGGATCGAGCTCGATCTTCGCGTCCGTGGCGAATTCCAGAGCGAGGGCGATCAGCGCGGAATCGTGGGGAGCCGCGAGGAATGTCCGCAAGGACTCGCCGAGAGCTGGCGCGAGCGAGGAGAAACGGCGGCCGTCCTTCGCGGTCTGGGGCCGGTAGTGGCCGAGCACGGGATCGGTCTCGACCGACGCCTCCCACTGCTTCAGTCCGATCAGCGCCGCCTTGCGCACCGGTTTGGCGAGTCCATCGTCGGCGGCGAGCTGGAGCATGGCCAGGGCATGGGCGGGCGTTCCCTGACGGTAGTTCGCGGCGACGATGCGGCGCTGGATGGTTTCGGGCAAGTCGGCGATCCCTTCGCGCAGGGCGGCGAGCGCCCCGCCCGCATCGGAGTCGAGCGCCTTCGTGTCGTAGACCGCCCGGATCGCCTCGTGGCGGACGAGAGCATCGGCGTCGCCGAGGAACGCCGACAGTTCGGGGCTCTCCATCCGGCGCAGCGCGAGCACGGCGAGGAGGCGTTCCTCGCGGGAGGGAGAGGCGGCTTTCGCGACGGCGGCGGCCTCGGTGGCGACTTCGGAGAGCGCGGAAAGGATCGCGTGGCGCAGAACGATGTCGGGCTGGCCCTCGCCGTTGGCCCGGGCCGCGGCGAAGAGGACCTCCGCCGTCTCCTCGTCGCCCGGCTTGGCGATGCGCCCGAGGGCGATGGCGGCGAGCGAGCGGACGCGGACGGATTCGTCGTTGGTCAGGA
>CAYSZN010000148.1:0-7725 GCA_964435425.1 uncultured Akkermansia sp.
GGCAGGGTCTGCAGCCACACCTCCACTCCCTCCGCCTTCAGCGCCTCGGCGAACTGCACGCTCTGGGCATAGGGCACGAGGGCATCGTGCGTGCCGTGGAGGATGAGAAAGGGCGGATTGTCCCTGCCGACGTAGGAGACCGGACTGACCGCCTCGCTCTTCGCCCGGTCGCCGAGGTCGGTGCCGATCAGCGAGGAGTAGGGATCGCGGGGCGTGTTGAACTCGAAGACGTTCCTCACGTTCCGATCCTCGGCGGCCTGCTGCACCACCGTGGTGAAGTCGGCCGGGCCGAAGATGTCGCACACGGCCTGGACCCGGTCGGACTGCTCCTCGTTGCCGCCGATCGGTGGAAAGGCCCCCTTCCCGCCCGCCGTGCCGACGAGGGCCGACAGATGCCCTCCCGCCGAAGCGCCCACGACGCCGACCTTGTCGGGATCGAGCTGGTAGTTTCCGCAATTCGCGCGCAGCCAGCGGATCGCGGCCTGGCAATCCTGGATCTGGGCGGGAAACTTCGCCTTCTGGCTGAAGCGATACTCGACGCTGGCCACGGCGTAGCCCTTCAGCACCATGCCTGCGACGGGGCAAGGAAACTTGCTGCCACCCGTCCACCCGCCTCCATGGATGTGGACGACGAGCGGCAGCGGATGGTCCGGCATCGTCTCCGGCAGGTAGAGATCGAGCCTCTGCGCGGGGTCCCCATTCTCGATGTAGGCGAGGTCGCCCTCCATCCGGATGCCCGCCGGCAGATCGGCAGGCTTCGGCGCAGGCTTGGCCGGATCGGCCAGAGCGACGGTGGCGAGGAGGTGGAGCAGCAGGAAACGGAGGGGATTCATATGGGATCGGCTGGGCCAGCATGGGGAAATTCCCGCCGTTTGGCAACCCTGTTCCGAGGCATGGCGGAAATCCGGATTCGCCCAAGCCCCCCTTTCAAAAAGGCTTGAACTGAGGCCGTTCCAAGGGAAGGAGTAGGGCTTGCGCCCCTTGCGGATGCGCCCTTTCCCCTCCCATGTCCCGAACCGCCAAAAGCACCAAGAAAGCCCCAGCCGCCACGGCGGAGGAACCTTCCTTCGAGGAAGCCCTGGCCCAGTTGGAGGCGCTCGTCGAGGAGATGGAGTCGGACGGGGTCTCGCTGGAGGAGCTCCTCGGCAAATACGAGGAGGGAACCAAGCTCTACCGGCTCTGCGAGCAGCATCTGGAGGAAGCCCGGGGACGCATCGAGATTTTAAGAAAAAAGCGCAACGGCGACGTCGTATTGGAACCCTTCGGCGACGAGGCCGAAGGCTCCGACACCTCATCCGACGCCCCTGTGAACGATGGAGAACTCTTTTGAATTTCCCGACATCCCCTCGGACCAGCTCCCCAAGGTCGACTCCGCCGCGGAACTGAAGCAGCTGCCCATCGAGGATCTGCCGAAGCTCGCCGAGAACATCCGCCGCACCCTGATCCGCTCGCTCGCGAACACCGGGGGACACCTCGGCCCGAACCTCGGCGTGGTCGAGCTGTCCATCGCGCTCCACCGCGTCTTCAACACGCCGCAGGACAAGTTCGTCTTCGACGTCAGCCATCAGGGCTACGTCCACAAGATGCTGACGGGGCGCTGGGACCAGATCCACACGATCCGCACCTACGAGGGGCTCAACGGCTTCCTCCTCCGCACCGAGAGCGAGCACGACTGCTACGGCGCGGGCCACGCCGGCACGGCCGTCTCCGCCGCCCTCGGCATGGCCGCGGCCCGCGACCTGCTCGGAAAGAGCGACCATGTCGTCGCCGTGGCCGGAGACGCCGCCTTCACCTGCGGCCCCACCTTCGAGGCTCTCAACAACATCGCCGAGACCACGAAGCGCTTCATCCTCGTGCTCAACGACAACGAATGGTCCATCGACCGCAACGTCGGGGCCATCGCGAAATACTTCCACGCCCTCCAGACCAGCTCGACCTACGCCCACATCCACGAGAAGGCGGCGGAGCTCGTCGAGCGCCTCGCCGGCAAATCCATCCGCAACATCGCCTCCCGCGTCGAGAGCGGAGCGAAGAACCTGCTCTTTCCCAACGTGCTCTTCGAGAAGTTCGGGATGCGCTACTACGGCCCCATCGACGGGCACGACATCGAGTTGCTCGTGAAGACCCTCGAGTTCCTCAAGGACCACGACGAGCCGGTCATCCTCCACGTCATCACGGAGAAGGGCCGCGGCTACGAGCCGGCCAAGGCCAACCCGATGAAGTTCCACGGCCTCGGCCCCTACAAGACCGAGACCGGCGAGACGCCTCCGGGCGGCGACCCGACCTACTCCCAAATCTTCGGCACCCATCTCGGCAAGTTCGCCATGCAGGACGACAAGATCGTCGCCGTCACCGCCGCGATGCCGAGCGGGACGGGCCTGGTCGAGTTCCAGAAAGCCGTGCCCGAACGCTACTACGATGTCGGCATCGCCGAGGAGCACGCCGCCCTCTTCGCCTGCGGCCAGGCCGTGCAGGGGCTGAAGCCCTTCCTCGCGATCTACTCCACCTTCTTCCAGCGCGCCTACGACATGGCCGTGCACGACATCGGCATCCAGAACCTGCCCGTGCGCCTCTGCATGGACCGGGCCGGGCTCAGCGGCGACGACGGCCCCACCCATCACGGCCTCTTCGACATCGGCTACCTGCGCCACGTCCCGAACTGGATCTTCATGCAGCCGAAGGACGAGGACGAGTTCGTCGACATGCTCTGGACCATGGCCAACCACGACGCTGGCCCCTCCGCGATCCGCTACCCCCGCGGAGCCGGAACCGGCGCGAAGCCCAAGGCCGAGCCGCAGCTCCTCGAGATCGGCAAGGCCGAAGTCGTCGCCGACGGCACCGACATCGCCCTCTTCGGCCTCGGCAACCTCTTCGAGATGGCCGAGCAGACCCGCGACCGGCTCGTGGAAATGGGCTACTCCGTCGCCCTGATCAACCCGCGGTGGATCAAGCCCCTCGACACCGCCTGCGTCGAGACCTTCGCCCGCCGATGCGGTCTCCTCCTCACCTTCGAGGACCACACCCTGATGAACGGCTTCGGCACCGCCGTGATCGAGCACCTCAACGACGCTGGCATCGCCTGCCCCGTCGAGCGCATCGGCTGGCCCGACCAGTTCATCGAGCACGGACGTCCCGACATCCTCCGCGAGAAGCACGGCCTCACCGTGGAGAACGCGCTCGCCAAGGCCCTGAAGCACCTCCCCGCGAAGCAGGCGCAAGCCTTGGCGGGGTAAAAAATCCGAAGCTCGAAATCCGAAGCGTGTAAAGGAGGGGGACTTTTCAAGTCCCCATGGGCAGAACCGGCCCAGTGAAGGGGACCTGAAAAGTCCCCCTCCTTTCTCAGCGAAAATCAGCGTTCCACCCCTCCCACGCCGCGTCGGGCCACTTTTTACCTTTTACCTTCCCACCTTTCACGGCGACCCAAGGTCGCCATTTTTTGTTTACATAAGTGGTCTTCATGACTACATTCGTAGCCATGAAACGCTCTCCGCAGATCTCACCCTCGGAATGGAAAGTCATGGAAGTCGTCTGGGAGGATCCGCCGGTCACGGCCCAGCAGGTGAGCGAAGCCCTCGGGGAGCAGGAGAACTGGAAGCCGCAGACAGTGAAGACCCTCCTCGCCCGGCTCGTGAAAAAGGGCGTCCTCGACTACGAGAGCGAGGGCAGGCGCTTCCACTACACCCCCGCGGTCGGACGTGAGGAGGCCGTCGTCGCGGAGACGGAATCCTTTCTCGACCGCATCAGCCGGGGATCGCTCGTCCCGGCCCTCCAGCATCTCGTGCAGACGACGCGCCCGCTCGGGTCCGAGGAGATCGAGGCGCTGCGGGAGCTGCTGAAACGGGAAGGAGGCAAGCGATGAGCGCCCCCGTCCACGAATGGGTCGACGCGGTCCTCTCCGCCGTCCTCCTCGCCTCGCGGGACGCCGGCGTCCTCGCGCTGGCCATCGGCGGCATCCTGCTGGTCTGCGGACGGAAAATCTCTCCAGCGTGGCGGCACGGACTCTGGCTGCTGGTGGTGGTGCGCCTCCTCCTGCCCGCGCTGCCCGGCGGAGCGCTCTCCTGGCAGCGCCTCCTGCCGGCCCCGGCTCCCCCCGTTGTCGTGGCGGAGCCGACCGCCCCTCCGGCCCGGCCCGCCGACAATCCCCCGCCGCCTCCGCTTGCCGGAGCGGTGGACGAGGCGGCGCTGCCGATGCCGGTTCCCGTCGCCTCCAAGGCATCGGCGGCCCCGACGGCAACGCCGAGCGACGAGACCCTCTTGGCTTCGGCATCCGACCCTGTTGCCTTCGATTTCGATTGGAAAGGGGCGCTCCCCTTCGTCTGGCTGGCCGGTGTCGGCGGCTATCTGTTGCTGGTCTCGGTGCTCGTCCTCCGCTTCCGCCGCCGGGTGCGGACTCTGAGGGTGGACGACGCCGTCGAGGCCACGGCGGCGGGCGAGCTGCTCGAACGTGTCGCCCGCGAGCAGGGTTGTCGGCGAGTCCCGGCGCTGCGGATCACGCGAGCCGTGCCCGCGCCCGCCGTCTCGGGGCTGCTGCGTACCGAGATCCTGCTCCCGCCCTCGACGCTCCAGCGGCTCGACGAGACTGAGCTGCGGCTCGTCCTCCTCCACGAACTCGCCCACCTGCGCCGCCGCGACCTCTGGCTCCATTGGCTCCTCACCCTGCTGCAGGCCGTCCACTGGTTCAATCCCGTCCTCTGGTGGGCCTTCCACCGGCTCCGGGTCGAGGCGGAAGGCGCCGCCGACGCCTGGGCGTTGCAACGCTGCGGGGACGAGACGCCGCTGCGCTACGGCGAGGCCCTGCTGCGCCTGCTGGAAACGGAGACCCCGCCCCAGCGCGTCGCCATTCCCGGCGTGGTCGGGGTCGTGGAGAGCGCCCGGGATCTGCGCTCCCGCATCCGGGCCATCGGCCGCTTCTCGCGGAGGAGAAGCCGCCTCGCGACCGCGGGAGCCGCCGCCTTGGTCGTCGGACTGGCGGCGGTGGGATTGACGCAGGCTCCGAAGGAGGCGGCGGACAAGGCAGAGGTTCCTGAGGCGACGCACGGAGAATCCCCCCTTCCCGAAGAAATCGATTCGCCCGTGACGCGGGTCTCCGAGGTGGAGAATGAGGAGAAGTCCGCCGACCAGCCAGCTCCGCAGGATCAGGCCGCCGCTTCCGCCGAGCAAGCACCTGCCGACACAGGCAAGCTCGTCTTCACCTGTCTCGTCCGCGACGAGGCGGGAAATCCCGTGTCCGGGGCGGAGGTGTTTTTCCAGCCCGACCTCCAACCGGTGCGCTTCGGCAGATACCCGACGGAGGTGTTCACCGCCACCACCGACGGCGAAGGGAAGGCCGTAATTTCCGTCGGCCCCTTCGAAAGCCTCCCGGACCGACTGAGCGGCGAGTGGTATGCCCGCCACGAAACCAAGGGCATGGCCGCCATCGGAAGCAAACAGGTCATGATCCCGGCGGAGCCTGTGGAACTCGTCCTGAGCGAGGGCACGGCCATGCCGCTGAAAGCGGTCGATGAAAATGGCGATCCGATTTCCGGACTGGCTCTGCGAGTGGTCTCGCTCAGGGAACGCAACGCTTACTTTTGGTGTCATCCCAGCACGGAGCTGAAGGGTTTCTGGTCAGCCACCACGGACGCCAACGGGGAATGTGTCATCCATGGTTTTCCCGAGGACAAACAGCTCGAAGTTTATGTGGACCACGCCGACGAGCGCTATGCGCAGCCGGAGGGACGGCATCACTCCAAGTTTCAGTTGAAGGTTGGCCATACCGAGCCGCAAATACTCCGACTGGAATCCCCCTCCACGATTTCGGGCCGGGTCGTATTTCCCGATGGCAGCCCGGCAGCGGGCGTGAGGGTGAGAGCCTTGGAGCAATACCACTACACTCGGGGCGGATGCTCGGAGGAGACCACGACCGACGCGGACGGTCGCTACGCCCTGAAGCGCCTGCTCGCTTCCGAGTACGACATCGGCGTCACCCTGCCGGAGGCCTTGCGAAGGGATTGGGCGCAACCTGTCCATGCCGGAGTCTCTCTTGACAAGGGGCGGCCTTTCGAGATGGAGGATATCGTGCTGACGCCGGGGGCGCTCGTCACCGGCCGGGTGACGCTTCATGATACCGGCGCAGGGGTACCGGATTTGTTGATCGGAGGCACCGGCCCGCCATCCAAAACTTCGCCCTTGGTGCTATGGTGGACACAAACCGATGCGGAGGGGAACTACCACTTCCGCCTCCAACCGGGTGACCGGAGAGTTTACCTCGGCGGACCACCTCCCGAAGGATACCGAAAACCGGAGGATAACGAAAGAGACCTCACTCTTGAGGAGGGGGATCGGCAGGTGTCCGACTTTGTTCTCGAGGGATCGGCCGTACTGACTGGCCGGGTGCTCGATGAAGACGGCGAACCCGTTGCCGGTGCCACGGTGCAACTGCGGAATGCCGGTTTCCCCGGTCTGAAATGGCTGTCGGAAGAAGATGGGGCATTTCGGATCGATACCGGCATCATACCGGGCAGAATGCCGGGCGAGTGGACAGTGTTCGCCTTCTGGGGCGATTTGTTTTCCACAGATTTCGTGACCGCCGTTCCCGGCACGCCGGTGGAGGTCCGGCTGCGCAAAAAGGGTCTCGGACGGGCCGAAGGACGGGTGGTTGACGAGACAGGGAATCCCATTGCGGGGGCGACGGTCCGCTGGCATGGGGGAATGGATGACAATGGCTATCTTGCATGGCCGGAAACAACGACTGACGACGAAGGGCGTTTCGTCGCGGAGCGGGTCGTGCCTGACGAGCGTATCGGCTTCTCCGCGACTGCGGAGGGCTATGGTAGTTCTTCGCACCAACTCGGGATCAAGGGCGGTGAAACGGCAACCGTCCCCGATTTCATCCTCGGCAAGGCGGGCAAGGTGATCGCGGGCCGGGTCGTCGATGCGAAGGGCGAGCCTGTCCGCAATGCGAATGTGTTGACCGAAGACAACCGGCAGCCGGAGATCCGCCGACTCACCGACGCGGAGGGCCGTTTCCGCCTTGAGGGGATCGTGATGGGCTGGATTTGGATGAAGGCGGCGAAAGCCGATAGACAGACGAGAGTCCGCGTCCGGGCGGGAGCGGAGGGTGTGGTCGTCCGCCTGCCAGAGAATCCCAATCCGTGGAAGCCCGAGGAGATCATCGATTTCACCGGCAAGCCCGCACCGCCGCTACGGGTGGACCATTGGTATCACGCCGAGAACCCAGACCCCGAGCACAAGGGCAAAATCCGCATGATCCGATTCGTCGGGAAAGAACGGCCCCTGATCCATTTTTCCGGCACGGTCGAACTGATGCAAAAAAACCAAGACGAATTCGCGGGGAAAGGCGTCGAGTTCCTCCTCGTCCACGGGCCTTGGCCAAAGGAGGAGGTCGAGGAAATCCTCGCGAGCGACCATCCCAACCTGACCGTTCCCCTCGCCATCGAATCCGAGGAGGGCGCGATGAGCGATGCCTTCGGAGTCCGGCACTGGCTCACCGTCGTGATCGACCGCGAGGGCAAGGTCGTGCTTCAGAACAAAAACGGCAAAGGATCGAAGGCGGCGGTGCAGAAGCTGCTCGATGCGGAGAAGGAGGAGAAGCCCGCCGCCCAGCCAGCTCCGCAGAACCAAGCCGCCGCCCCCGCCGCTCCCGCGCCAGCCGACACGGGCAAGCTCGCCTTCACCTGTCTCGTCCGCGACGAGGCGGGAAATCCCGTGTCCGGGGCGGAGGTG
>CAYSZN010000149.1:0-7724 GCA_964435425.1 uncultured Akkermansia sp.
GACATGTTCTTCACCGACCAGCAGGGCACCTGGGTTCCGGCGACGCCGGTGTATCACCTGCGCCCCGGCGTCTTCTACGGAAACCAGGAGTCGCTCGGATCGCTCGATCTTCTCGAGGCTCCCTTTCACCTGACAAACCTCCCAAAGCCCAACCAGCCCTATCCCGACGCCCTCGCCGAGTCGCCGCAGTTCGTGCCTCCGGCGGTGTGGCTGCCCTACAACAAGATGGGCCGCAGCGCCACCGACATCCAGGTGATCGACCAAGGCGGCAAGTTCGGTCCCTTCGACGGACAGCTTCTCGTCGGCGAGTTCACCAATTCGGCGGTCAGTCGCGTCTTCCTCGAAAAGGTCGGCGGCGAATACCAGGGCGCCTGCTTCCCTTTCCTCGACGGTTTCCCGGCGGCGGTGGTGCGGCTCGCCTTCGCGCCCGACGGCTCGCTTTTCGTCGGCATGACCAACCGCGGCTGGTCCTCGCTGGGGAACCGCTCCTACGGCCTTTCGCGTGTGCGCTTCACCGGCACGACGCCCTTCGCCATCCGCGAGATGCGGGCGAAAGCGGACGGCTTCGAGCTGGTCTTCACCGAGCCGGTCGATCCCGCCACGCTCGACGGCGCGTTCGCGATGAGTTCGTTCACCTACCAATACTCCTCCGCCTACGGTGGCGACGAGATCGACACGACGGACTTGAAGATCGTCTCGGCGACGCTCTCGCCGGATGGCCTTTCGGTGCGTCTCGTCGTGGAGGGGTTGCGACCGCGCTACGTCCACGAGCTGCGCACCACTGGTCTGAAGTCGGAGGCGGGACGGTCCCTCGATTTTTCGAATGCTTGGTACACCCTGAACCGGATGGCGGAGTAGCTGTCTTGGCGGGTTCATCCGATTGGATTTTGACCACGGATGGACGCCAATTTTCACGAATGGAGGATGCTCGGAATGGTGGAAAATTCGTGTCCGTCTGCAACGATCTGTGGTTTTTTGAAATATCGTTCGTATTCATTTGAATAAAATTGAACTTGTGTTGAATTTTATTCAAATGAAGCGCTTCCCGGTGAAATGCCCAAGCTGCGAGAGCCAGCTCGCGGTCAAGCGTCTCGTCTGCCACGAGTGCGGGACCGAGGTCGACGGGGTCTTTCCGCTTCCGGCGCTGGCCTCGCTGCCGATGGAGGATCAGGCGTTCATCTGCGACTTCGTGACCGCCAGCGGCAGTCTCAAGGAGATGGCCGCGCGGATGAAGGTCAGCTATCCCACCGTGCGCAACCGTCTCGACGAAGTGATCGCCAAGCTCCAAGCCAGCCATTCCACGCCATGAAGATTTCAGAAATCCTCTTCCACCCGTTTCGCCGCGTCGCCGGAGGCCTGTCCCTCGTCCTCGGGCTGGTGGCCATCGTTCTGGCCGCGCTCGTCGCCAAGCCGCAGGGGCTGCATTTCGACGGAGTGCTCGACGCCCATGTCGGCCCGTCCGGTCCGTGGTGGCTGTTCATCGCCGAGGGGCTGATCGACTGGCTCTCCCTCGCCTTGCCCTTGCTGCTGGCCGGGCGGCTGATTTCCCAATCGGCCTTCCGCAGCATCGACCTTCTCGGCACGCAGGCGCTGGCCCGCTGGCCGACGGTTCTGATCGCCCTCGGCTGTCTCGCACCGGGCTTCCACCGCTACACACTGGCGCTGACGAAGTGGCTGGCGAACCTGAAGCCCGGTGCCGTGCCGGTGCTACCCGGCGGCGTGGACGCCATCGTCTTTGGTCTCGTCGTCGCCGTCACCCTCGCCTGCACCGTGTGGATGGTGGCGCTGATGTGGAAATCCTTCTCTCACTGCTGCAACGTGCGCGGCGGCAAGGCGGTGGTCGTCTTCATCGTCGTCCTGCTCATCGCCGAGGTGCTTTCGAAGGTGCTGATCGGTCTGCTTTTCAAGGCCGTCTGATCGCTGCCGTCCGGAGTTTGGCCGTGAAAAGGCACAAGAGGCGCAAAAGCCAGTCTTCCTTCTGTGCCTTTTGTGCTTCCTTGTGGCCAAGCGTCATCCCATGCCATGAAGATCACGGACCTCCTTTTCGATCCGTTTCGCCGCATCGCCGGTGGCCTGTCACTCGCCCTGGGACTGGCGATCATCGTCCTTGCCGCGCTCATTGCCAAGCCGCAGGGACTGCATTTCGGAGGGGTGCTCTATACTCATCCTGGCATGTCCGGCCCGTGGTGGCTGTTCATCGCCGAGGGACTGATCGACTGGCTTTGCGTCGCGGTGGCATTGCTGCTGGCCGGGCGGCTGATTTCCCAATCGGCCTTCCGCAGCATCGACCTTCTCGGCACGCAGGCGCTGGCCCGCTGGCCGACGGTCCTGATCGCCCTGGTCTGTTTGGCACCGGGCTTCCATCGCTATGCGCAGGTATTGACAGAGTCGCTGGTGAGCCTCATGTCCGGTGTCGTGCCGGTGCTGCCCGGCGGTATGGATGCCATCGTCTTTGGTCTCGTCGCGGCCTTCATCCTCGTTTGCACGGTGTGGATGGTGGTGCTGATGTGGAGGGCCTTTTCCCACTGCTGCAACGTGCGCGGTGGTCAGGCGGTGGCCGGCTTTGCCCTTGCTCTCTTTTTTGCCGATCATTTATCGAGACGGCTGATCGACCTGCTTTTCGGAGCCGTCTGAAGATTGGCCACAAAAAAGCAAAAAAGCGCAGAAAGAGGATGGGCTTTTGCGCCTCTTGTGCCTTTTTGTGGCCAGCCATCATCCCATGCCGGACCCTCTCTCCAAAGAGCATCGTTCCTGGCTCATGTCCCGCATCCGCAGCGAGGACACGAAGCCCGAGTGGATCCTGCGCTGCGCCCTCCACCGGCTCGGGTTCCGCTTCCGTCTGCGCGACAAGCAGATCCCCGGGCGTCCCGATCTCGTCTTTCCGAAATACGGCGCCGTCATCTTCGTCCACGGCTGCTTCTGGCATCGGCACCGCCGCTGCAAGCTGGCGAGCACGCCGAAGACGAATGCGGCCTTCTGGGAGGAGAAGTTCGCCCGCAATGTCGCCCGCGACCGCCGCAACCGGGCCGATCTGAAGAAGCTGGGCTGGCGCGTCCTCGTCGTATGGGAATGCGAGCTGCTGAAGAAGACGGTGGAGACGGTCGGGAAGGTGGCCGAATGGCTACGCGAGGAGGACGAACCGCAGCCGAAAAAGCGCAAAGGGGTCCGCTACGACGAGAGCTCCGTGGACCGGCGTGCGATCCTTTCGTTGGCCGAGGAGAAGGTGGAATACCGCCTTTCCAAAGGCCGGGCGAAGCCGGAGTGACGATGGCGCTCCCGGCCGTTCCCGTGTTCCGCGTCAACGCGCCCGAGATCCCCGCTTCGCCCCATTGCATTTCCCGGACCCTCGCCCAAGTTTCCGCATGGCCCACCGTTTCCTTCACCGCCGCCGCGTCGAGTTCGCCGACACCGACGTGGCGGGGATCATGCATTTCTCCAATTTCTTCCGCTTCATGGAGGTGACCGAGCACGCCTTCTACCGATCCCTCGGCTTCTCCGTCCATCCCTTCCGCCACGGTGCCGAGGGGCAGGGGCCGAACGTCGGCTGGCCGCGCGTCCATGCCTTGGCCGACTACCGCCTGCCGCTCCATTTCGAGGAGGAGGTCGAGATCGAGCTGCTCGTCGAGGAGCTGCGCGGCAAGACGATCCACTACGTCTTCAACTTCTGGAAGCAGCCAGACTCGCCGGACGAGCGCGCCCTTGCCGCGACGGGCCGCTTCACCATCGTCTGCGTCTCCTTCGATGCCGAAACGCGCCGCATGAAAGCGGTTGCCATCCCCGAGGAATGGCGCGAGAAAATCGAGGCCGCGCCTGCGGGCCTGATCCCCTCCTAAACTCCCTCCGAACTCTTCCCTTGATGGATCCCATGAGCAGCTATTCCTGGCTTTTCTTCGCCCTCGGCACGGTCGTGACGTGGGGCCTCTACGGCATCTTCCTCCACATGGGCCAGGTCGGCATGGCCGATCCCGTGAATGGACGCTACAAGGCCTTTCTCTTCGTCGGCGTCGCCTATTTCCTGACGGCGGTGCTCGCCCCTCTCGCCATTCTCGTCGCGCGGGGATCGGACTGGAACTTCCCCGGCAAGGGGCTGTGGCTCTCCCTGTTCGCCGGCATTCTCGGGGCGATCGGGGCCTTCTGCGTGCTCCTCGCCCTCGGCGCCCTCTTTGCCCAGGGCAACAAGAGCGCCCCGGCCGTGGTGATGTCCATCATCTTCGCGGGAGCGCCCATCGTGAACGCGATCGTGGCCATGGTGATGCATCCGCCCGCCGGCGGACTCGCCGGGATCCGCTGGCAGTTCGTCCTCGGCATCGCCATGGCGGCGGCGGGGGCCTATCTCGTGGTGAAGTTCAAGCCCGATCCGGCCCCGGCGGGCCACGGGAAGGTCGCATCCGCGCAGACGCCGCAGGCGAAATGACGCGCTCCCGCATCGAGTCGGTCCAGCTCGGGCGGCTGCGGACGCTTCTCGGCGAATTGTGCACGGGCAACGCCTTCTACCGGGAGCGCATCGCGAAGGCGGGGCTGGCCGACGGTCCGGCCTCGCTCGGCGACTACGTCGCGAAGATGCCCTTCACGACGAAGATGGACCTCGTCTGGGATCGCGAGGAGTTCCCCCCCTACGGCTCGAACCTGACCTACCCGATCGCCCGCTATTCACGCCTCTGCCAGAGCAGCGGCACGACGCGAGGCCCGCTGCCCACGCTCGACACCGCGGAGAGCTGGGCGGCCATGCTCGACTGCTGGGACCGCGTCTACGAGGCGGCCGGAGTCGGTCCGGGGGACAAGATCTTCTTCGCCTTCTCCTTCGGTCCCTTCCTCGGATTCTGGACGGCCTTCGAGGCGGCGACGCGCCGCGGCAACCTGAGCCTCCCCGGCGGCGGCCTCGGCAGCCAGGCTCGCCTCCAGACCATGGTCGCGCACGGGGTGGACGTGCTCTGCTGCACGCCGACCTACGCGATGCGGCTCGGCGAGCTCTTCGCCTCGCATGCGAACGACGAGACGGCGGCCTACCGGCTGAAGACGATCATCGTCGCGGGCGAGCCGGGCGGCAGTCTCCCGGAGGTCCGCCAGCGCCTTTCCGAACTGTGGAAGGGCGCGTGTATCTTCGACCACCACGGCATGACCGAGGTGGGTCCCGTCACCTACGAGCATCCCGACAGGCCCCTCGCCCTCTGCGTCATCGAGGAGGCCTACTTCGCCGAGATCATCGACCGCGAGACCCAGCTCGAGGTTGGACCGGGCCAGAGGGGCGAGCTCGTCCTCACCACTCTTTCGCGCACCGCTTCCCCGCTGCTGCGCTACCGGACCGGCGACCTCGTGGAGAAGGCCTGGTTCGACCCGCCGGAGGGCGGCGAGCCGGTGCTCTGCCTCGAGGGAGGCATCCTCGGGCGCATCGACGAGATGGTCGTGATCCGCGGGGTGAACGTCTACCCGACAGCGGTGGAGAAGATCATCCGGGGATTTCCCGAAGTCGTCGAGTTCCAGGTGGTGCAGACGATGCGCCAGTCCATGGCCGAGCTCGAAGTCAGTCTGGAAGCCGACGCCCGGGCCAGGCCCGGCCTCGCCGAGCGCGTCCAGCGCGAGCTGGCCGAGGCCTTCACCCTGCGCATCCCCGTGAGGGTGGTGGAGGCGGGGTCGCTGCCGAGATACGAGTTCAAATCGAAGCGGTGGATCAAGCAGTAGGGGGGCGCGCGAGGTCGATGGGGCACTCAAATGGGCCCATCTTGGCGGGAAGCCCAAGGAGAGGCGACATTCCTGTCGCCTGTCTGGTCGGGCTGGGCTTGCCGGGCGACAGGAATGTCGACCCTCCTTGGTTTTGGTTCCCCATCCTTGGAAACGATTCATTGCCGTGGCACGAGCAGCCTCACGCCTTCCGGTCCCACCGAGAACTCGCCGCCGATTTCCAGACAGATTCGTTCAAGCGCCTGCCGCAGGGTTGGATGCGACATGTCGAAGGACAGATGGGGAATTGGAGCCTGAGAATCGCCATCTGCAAAATACGACGTAAAATGGATCCAGATGGGAAGGCCCCATTCCCAGACCGGACCGCTCCGATCCGCCAGACGTGATTGGAGCAGAAGAAAATCGAGGATCGATCCAAGGTCGGCATCATGAAAGGAGAGTTCAGCCAATACGATCGAATCAAGTTTCTTCTCGTAGCTTGCTCTTCGGGCCTCTTGCCATTCTTCGGACTTGCATAGGGTGGCGGCCCATTGAAGCAGGGAGGAGACCAATTCGAGCTGATCCGGGCTGTTTTGCACGATCACAATTCCTCGCCCCGGATCGTGGGTTGCCGAAGCTCCATGGCCGAACGTGATTCCGTATCTTTCCATCCATGTCGTTACCGTTGGAACGAAGGACTCGTCGGTATGCGATGGATCGGCGAAAGGGTCGGTTGCGCGTCGACTCGCCACCTCTTCCTCGAGCAACTGGGAAAGATCCGGCGGAACTGGAAAGACGGCAGGGGCCAACTCTGCCACGAAATGATGGAGATACCCAACTTTGATCTCCTCCCCTTCGATACGGTAGCGACGGAGTGCGAGCGAAGCGGTGTAGCGGAGGGCTTCCGCCAACGGCACTTGCGAGAGCCACAGGGTAATGGTGGGATCCGCGTTATCTTCGTTTGCGAAGATCGCATCCGTCTGGCCGTCCACACTAGGAGGCGCATCCATGGTGATGCGGACGCCCCGTTCGCCGTTGCCGCCTGACGCGGGATCGTTGATGACGCTCTCCCTCTCCAGCCATGCCAAGGCTTCCGAAATCGGGATTTCCTTGAAATCGATTTCGGGGATCACGATCTCCTTGAGCTTTCTTTCGACCCGTTGGGCCATGGCTCCCCATGCCAAGCGTTCTGCTTCGCGCTGGGGCAGATTCCAATACTCCACGACCGCTCCGACCACCGTCAATTCGTCTTCGGAAGCCTTCACCTCGAGGCTTTTTTCGGAACGGTCGAAGCGGGCGGCCATGCCTTTCACGAAGCTCACGCCATGTTGCTCGAGAATTTCCTGCGCATCGCCTCCTTCCGCGAAATCGCTTTCGAAAAAACCGTCCGGCAGCTTGAACGTCCGGGTGAGCAGGGCGCTTTCCAGCAGGGATGGCCTCGTCTCCATCACGAGAGTGACGGGAGCCGACGTCGTGCTGCCGCGATCCGGTCCTTTTGCGGCTGGATCCGGCTCCTTGTCGCCGCATCCCGTGGAGCAAAGCACGGCCATCGCCAGGAAACGGATTGCAGGGAGATGGCCGTTCATTCCGGGAAAACCGCTATCGAGGAGCCTTTACCGCCGTTTCCAAGATCGGGCAAGACATCTGGTTACCGTTCGTTTCCGGTTGGAAGGCGGATCGGTCACGTATGGAGGACATGCAGCAGGATAGGAAAGGTCCGCTCGCTGCGATGCCCTGCACGACCTTGCGGCGGACGTTACCGGACGTTTCCACTTGAAAACCTCTCCCTCTCCCACCGATAGTGCGCGCGTGAACCGCTTTTTTCCAATGGTTTGCTGGTTGGGGCTGGCGCTCTTTGCGGCGGGCTCGTCGACTCT
The DNA here is from genome assembly GCA_964435425.1 of uncultured Akkermansia sp. Lineage (GTDB taxonomy): Bacteria > Verrucomicrobiota > Verrucomicrobiia > Verrucomicrobiales > DEV007 > Arctic95D-9. The sequence continues at coordinate 7,536 of CAYSZN010000149.1, forward strand.
TCGCGCCGATCCGGGCGGCGCGACGGCGGAGGCTGTGTTCGCGACGCGAGTCCGCACCACTGCCTACACGCATACGGAATCCGACCACCTCAAATACGGCACCAAGACGGCGTTGGGAACCGAGCTGCGCTATTCGCCCGAATACCACTCGGCGGCGGCGGACTGGTCCCGCTTCCCGCTGGGGACGAA
>CAYSZN010000150.1:0-7692 GCA_964435425.1 uncultured Akkermansia sp.
AACCAATTCCAAATCTCCAACCCCCTCACGGCATCCGGTCCGCCTCTCTCGGGCCCGGCATCGGGCACGGCGACGGATTACCAGAATCGCGAAGGGGATGATGGAGGGGCGGAGCATCCGGTTTTGACCAGGTATCTCAGGGCATTGAAGACTCCCCTCAGGCAATCTTTTCCCTGAGATGACTGGTTGGTCATGAGGGGGAGGCAGGAGGTGCAAAACTCCCACCGACCATCAGTGACCTCGCTCGGGCAATTGGTCGGATAGGTAGTCACCTTTTTGATCATCGATAACCCGATGAACGATAATCTCCCCAGTACAAGTCGCTTGTGCGAAAGGGCTGCAAAAAAGCTCAGAACAGGCTCCGGCTCATGGCTCGAGCATGTTCTGAAAATACTCGATCTCCACAGGGGATAAATCGATGGTGGCGAGCACTCTGCGGGCCAGCTTCGGGTTTTCCTCGACGAGATTGGGAAAGACCTCCTGGGACAACTCGGAGCGCTTGAGCGGATTGCGGATTCGTTCGACCTGCTTCCAGGCGAGCACCGGGTTGTCGAATGCCGCCTCGGCAGCGACGACGACACGGACCCGGTCCGCCTCGGAGGCCGATTGCAGCCGTTCGGCCCAAGCGGCAACCTGTGCGGGTCCGCCGGAATGGATCCACCCATGGGCCACTCCTTCGATGGCGGACTCCCGTTCGGCTCCGGGCGGCAGGGCAAGCGCGGAGGCGGAGGCCGACCGGGCATTTCTCATCGCCCAGTTGCCGAAAAGTTTGCCCGCGACTTCGGGACGCCGGTCGGATTCCATCAGAAGCGACTGATACGCCGCGCGTGGATCGACGGAGCTCCACTCGTCATAGATCGTTTCCATGGCCACGGCCTTGCCCTGATAGATGTCCATCGAGCGCGCCCAGTTCAGGGCATCCTGCGGGTCCCTGCGGGCCAGCTCCAGGGCAATGGCGCAGGTGGCGTTCTCAAGATAGACGAGATTGGGATTTGGCTTGGCAAGTTCCGCCTTTTCGATCTCCTCGGGGGAGAGGCCCTCATACTCCTCGTCGACGGTGCTGCCGGACGTGGCGCGGTCGGCCAACACCTGCTCGCGGTAGCGGCTTTTCATCTCCTCGACGACTCGGCTGTATTCCTCCGCCGCGCGGGCGGTGTCCCGGCCCGCCATGCCACTGAGAACTCCGGACAGTGCGAACGCTCGCTCCGTTTCGCTGAAGAAGGATTCCGCCCAAGTCATTGCGAGACCGTAGCCGCTCCTGCCCAAGGCCAGACCGATACCGGCGGCGGCCTGCATCTGGTTTGGAAATGCCTGCACCTCGTCCAAAAGATTGATGGCGGCTTCGGGGAAGCGATTGGCCATCTCCACGGCGATGCCGGCCAGCGCGGAATCCAGGTGAGTTCCCGACAAGCGCTCGCGCGCCCAGACCAGCGCACCTTCGGGGTCTGATTCGGCGACTTTGAGCAGGACCCGCTCGACGATCCGTCCAAGGAGATCGGTATCCGAGATCTGGTCCTCCATGGCCCTGAGGGCATCGATCATGCCCGGGGCGACCGCGTCCCAGATCAGGAGGCCATCCACCTCGGCCTCGTCAAGAAAGACCACGAAGGAGCTCAAGTCCTCGGCGAGCCAGCGTCGCATCAGGCTGGAGATCAGCCGATCTTGCTCGGCAGGGTCTTTCCTCTGCAGGATCTCCAGCATCAGTTCCGGAAACTCGGCGATGTCCGCCGACTCGATCCGCTGGCGAAGCGCTGGGGCGGAGGGCTCGTTCGCGTCCACTGTGCCCGCGGTTTCAGGACTGGAACCGCTTTCCGAGGTCGCCAGCGGCTTTGGATCGCGTCCCGCAAGCCAGAGGCCAAGCGCGGCAAGCAAAAGGATTCCGAGCGCGATCGTCGGAAGCCACGTTTTGAGGCGTTTCTTGATGATCATGATTCAGGAGCAACGAGTCGGTTGGAACACAGGGAGGCCGGAGGCGTCTTCCGCACGAAGGCGGCAGCGGGGGCTTCCACCAGCTGCCGCCGCCTTCCGATCCATTCCGATCCATTCCGATGGCCTACTGGTATCCGTCGAGTTTGGGGAAGGACATGCGACGGACCAGGACACTGGCGTTGCCATTCTCATCCCTCACAAGGATCGACACGTTGACCTTTGTGCTGGGCAAGGAAATCCGTTTGAGGAGATCCTTCACTCCGATGGCCGCCTTGAACTTGGCGGTGGACTTGCCGGGGGCCATCCATTTTTTCTGCCCGGAGACGGGAACCGGCTTGCCTGCGACCTTCACGGTGAGCGACTTCAAGGGGCCCTCCTTGACCACCCGGCCATCGAAAACGAGGCGCGTATTCGGACCCTTCCCCACGAGGCGGAACGAGGAGGGGGCCCGGATCACGGGCGGCTTGGTGCGTGGCTTGGGTCCCGGAACGACTTTGGTCTCCGGGATGGCTGCCTTGATCGTGTATTCGAAATTCTCACCTTCCAGCGGAGGAACAAGCGCCGAGTTGACCCGATGCCGGGTGGCTTCCTCGTAGGCGGCGGCGAGGCCAAGGACCTCCGAGTCCCCCCAGAAACGCCCCATGAAACCAAGAGTGCTTGGCTCCACGGAAGTGTTTTGTCCGATGGTGAGAGTGACGGTTCCCATCGGAACGGTGACAAACGGATTCGAAAACGAGTTCACCAGCGACCGGCTGATCGGCGGAAGGCTGAGGCCGGTGGCGGACTTGGTTGTCGCGGTGGGCAGGATGAGCGCATCGAGATCATTTGCCTCCAGGAAGGCTTCGTAGTCGAGGATCTGATACCTCACGGCGAGGAAGTGCTCGACCGCATCCGGCTCCGTCGGACCAAAGGTCGTCTTGTTGGCGATGGCATCCCGCGACGACTGGCTAAGCTGGGTCACTGGTGAAATGCGGTTGACCACCTTCGTATGGAGGGCCTCTGGCGTGTCCTCGGGTTCGAAGAGAATCGCCTCGAGGAAGGTCTTGAACGGATAACCGCGGGAATTGCCCACCATGTTCCCCGTCGTGTCGACGGTGACGGGAGAGTAGAGCTTGCGCGTCGGCGGCGTGACCACCTCTGCGGGAACCGAAGCGCGACGCCCGGTGAAGGTGATGTCGAGTTCCGGCGGGATGGTCACTTCGACGATCTCGGCCCCGGCCGCGGCGAGGTCGGCACGGGCCTGCGTGAACAGGGCGCGGATCTGGTTGCCGACCGCATCGGAGGCCGAGCCCAGCATGTTGAGCGGGACCCCCAGCCGTTTGCCGACCAGCGTCGTGGCTGCCGCCTTGGCGGCGTATCCGGAATCCCGCGGGCGCCCCGGAATCACCTCGACCGAGGCCCAGATGTCGTTGGGATCGGCGACGACGGCCGCATCCATGATATAGGCGGTGTCCTTGGCATGGCGCGCCATCGGTCCGACCACGTCACGATCCCAGGCGAGTGGAGCGAGACCATTCACGGAGATCAGCGCGTTGCTGGTCTTGATCCCGACGATGCCGCCACGCTCGGAAGGGCTGCGGACGGAACCGCCGGTCTCGCCGCCCAGCGAGAAAAACGACATGTTTCCCCCGGTGGCCGCGCCGGATCCCCCGCTGCTTCCACCCGTCCGGGTTGCGGGGTTGTAGGGATTGAGAGCGAGGCCCCACACCTGGGAGTTCGCCTGCGACGTGGATGCCTGGAAGGCATCGAGATTGGCATGCCCGAGGAAGACCGCCCCTTGCTCCTGGAGCGTTTTGATGACGAAACAGGTTTCCTTCGGGAAAAGGTCCGCCCAGACGGTCAGGCCGTCGGTGTTCGGCAGCCCCTCGAAGTTGAAGCTGCCCTTCGCCGTGAAGGGAATGCCCTGCAAGGGGCCCAGCTTCTCGCCATTCGCGCGCAAACGGTCCGCCCGCGCCGCCTCGGCGATCAACCGTGGATTGATGGCGGGCACCGTGTTGAGCTTGATCCCGTTCTTGTCGTACGTCTCGATCCGGTTGAGATAGAGCAGCGCGAGCTCGACGCTGGTCAGCGCTCCCGCGTCCATCGCCTTCTGGATATCGTCCATGGTGGCGTTCTCCAATTCGAACGACACGGTCTCGTCGGCCAGAGTTTGCTGGGAAACGACCACGACGGCGATCACCAGCGCGGCGATCCTCCCCCAGGGAATGATGTGCTTCTCCTTGTCCTTCATGCTCTTCAATTTCTTGATTGTTCTATGCTGGATGCACCGTCGTACCGGAGATTCCGGAAAGGGGTGACGGAGCGATGATGAAGCGATTTTCATGCCACGGCCGCGGAGTCAATGGGAGGACACTCGAAGATTTTTTTAGTGTTGCGTTAGGGTTTTCCGCATTCCGTTCATGAGCAGGAAGCTACGCGGACGGAGGGAATCGGCCGCCGCTTCCAATATGGGATCGGCAAGCTGATGGAGCAGCATCTGCCCGGTGGACGCATCGTCACCGAATGCACCATCGGGACGAGCGACGACACCAAGGTGGCGGACATGGCCTGGATTTCCCGTGAACGCCTCCATCCCCACCGCCGCGCCTGCAGCCTGCCCATCGCGCCGGAAATCTGCGTCGAGCTCCTGTCGGACTCGAACCGCATGGGGGAGATGGCGGGCAAAGTGCCGCTCCACTTCGCCCACGGTGCCGAGGAAGCGTGGCGGTGCGACGAGGACGGCAGGATCCCCTTTTTCCGCCATGACGAGAGCGGCCCCGCCGTCTCCAAGCGCTGCCCGGATTTCCCCGTGAAGATAGATTGGGAGGGGCCGGGAGGAGCTCACTTCCAACCCTCCGCCACTTTACTTCTCCAGGCCGGGATCAGGTCTATGGACTCTTGCGCGAGGTTCGGCGGAATGCAGGCATGGCGCGGATCCGACGTCGCCGAAACGTTGCCGACGTCTCGATCCTGCCACCGCCTAGTGCGGAACGGCAGCTTGTTTGTGCTCGGACCCCAGGCGGCCTCTATGGCCGCTTCGACCGGAGCTTGTTGGTGAAGACGTAGGATCCTCCCGGGTCGGTCGAGGTCAGTTTCAAAACGAGCTCGCGACGCCTGCCGATGTCCTTTGCCCGGGCCCGGCAGTGCAGGGATATGCCCTCTCCATTGGTGGCAGCGAAGGTCAGCGTCCGCCGGCGCTGCCGCCAGTCGCCCTTGCCGCGCTTCGCATTGTTCGTGCCGGCGATACCGACGAGGAGGTCGGTCGCGGACACTCGTTTGCCCGATGACAAGGTCAGCACGGTGGGCATGGCATCGCTGCCGCCCATCCCGTCGGGAAAGGTGGCCCGATAGTTGATCTTGGCCGCCCTTCCCTTCTTCTGCACTGTGAAGGCGACGGTCGCCCTGCCCTCCGTCACGAAGCCTTCGGGATCCCTCAGGCTCACGTTGCCCTTGTATTTGCCCTTGAATGCCGAGAGGTTGAGAGTCCCCTGCGCGGAGGCAAGGGGGGTGAACAACAAGCCTGCGACGGCGATCCCCATCAGAACTTTTCTTGTGGTCGTTTTCATAGGGAACTCATGATAGCTTCCGGGAGGAAAACCGACAATCCCAAACGAAAGGGAAGACGAGAGCCGATCCCCATAAAGATCTTAGAATGAACGTAGCCATTCCTCTGGAAGACCTCTTCGAGGACATTCTCGCCAAGACGATGCGGGGCCGCCAGATCTCGGAAACCGAGCTGGCCGAACGGACCGGGGTGCCCCGCGACGTCCTCGCCCGCCTCTGCCGGGGCGAATTCTGCGACGAGGCCGCCCTCGCCAAGGTCGCGAGCGCCCTCTCCCTCGCGCCACGCGCCCTCGCCATGTCCGCCTCGCGGGTCTGGAATCCCCGTCCCGTCTCGCTCGAGGGCCTCGAGCAATTCAATCTCCCCTACCGGGACATGCGGGTGAACGCCTTTCTCGTCTGGGACCCAGCGACGAAGGCGGCGGCCTTCTTCGACACCGCGACCAACGCCGCACCCCTCGTGGCCCGGGTCGAGGCCCTCGGCATGCAGGTCGAGTCCATCTTCCTGACCCACACCCACAACGACCACGTCGCCGCCCTCGACCCGCTCCGCACCGCCTTTCCCTCGGCGAAGGCCTTCTCCAACCGGGCCGAGCCCTGGCCGGGGACGGAGACCTTCTCCGAAGGCGCGGAATTCCGCATCGGCTCGCTGCGCGTGGCGACGCGCACCACGAGCGGCCATTCGCCCGGCGGCACCACCTACGTCGTGGAGGGGCTCGCCCACCCGCTAGCCCTGGTGGGCGACGCGATCTTCGCCGGATCGATGGGTGGAGGCATCGTCTCCTTCGCCGACGCGTGGAGGAACAACCGCGAGAAGATCCTGACCCTGTCCGACGACACCGTGATCTGTCCCGGCCACGGCCCGCTCACCTCCGTGGGCGAGGAGAAACGGCACAATCCCTTCTTCGCCGCCGAGTTCGCATGACGTCCCTTCCTTTCGAATTCATCCTCGCCTCCGGTTCCCCGCGCCGCCGCGACCTTCTCGCCGAGGCGGGCTACGCCTTCCGCGTCGAGAATCCCGGCATCGAGGAAAACGAGGACACGAGCCTGCCGATCCGCCGCCTCACCGAGGAAAACGCCCGCGACAAGGCCGCGGCGGTGGCGGCGCGGCATCCCGACGCCGTCGTCCTCGCCGCCGACACCCTCGTGCTGCTTGGCGACACAGTGCTGAGCAAGCCCACCGACCGTGCCGAAGCGACGCGCATGCTCGCCTCGCTGAACGGCCGCTCGCACGAGGTCTTCACCGCCGTGGCGATCCGGTGCGGCCGCTCGGGCAAGGCGCTCGATCTCACCGTCACCACCGCCGTCCATTTCAAGCAGCTCACCCCCGCCGAGCAGGCCGACTACCATTCGCGCATCGATCCCATGGACAAGGCCGGCGCCTACGCCGCCCAGGAGCACGGCGCCCTCGTCATCGAGCGCATCGAGGGCTCCATGAGCAACGTGATCGGCCTGCCCATGGACGAGGTGACCGCGGCTCTGTGCGATCACTTCGGGATCACCCCGGAGCCGACCCTTCGATGAAGAGCGTCCCGGCGCGGCGGCGCACCTGATGGCCGCCCGGCAGGCTCGCCTTCGCGGGACGGGCCTCCGCGAGCAGGACCCCCGCCGTCCGCTCCACCTCCGCGAGCCCGCAGTCAGGCACCCCCGATTTCCGCAGCCACGCGAGCAGGAGACGGTTCCTCCTCGCCGCCGGGAAGGACCGCAAGGCCGCCACATCGAGCCCCCCGCCCTCCCCCTTGCGCGGCAGCTCGCCCAGCGCCTCCGCGATCCACGCCTCGTCGAGGGCGGCGAGACCGGCGGCGCGCAGCACCGCTCCCCTCACCTCCCGGCCCAAGACCGCCTCGATCTCCGGGAGGAGACGGTGGCGGATGCGGTTGCGCAGGGCAAAGGCGGAGGCATTGCTGGCATCCTCCCGCCAGACGACTCCGTGCGTCTCCGCATAGGCCGCGATCGCCTCGCGCGGAACGGCCAGCAAGGGACGCAGCAAAGTCAGCCCGACCCCATCGACACACCGGTGCGACTCCTCCGCCATTCCCGCGAGACCGCGCGAACCGGCCCCGCGGAAAAGGCGCATCAGCACCGTCTCGACCTGGTCGTCGGCATGGTGCGCGAGAAAGACACGCGTGCGCCCGGTCTCCCGCGCGACCGCGGCGATAGCCCGGTAGCGCAGCTCGCGCGCCGCCGTCTCGAGCGAGCACCGATGCTCCGCCGCGAAGTCCG
>CAYSZN010000151.1:0-2485 GCA_964435425.1 uncultured Akkermansia sp.
AGGGAGAAGAGGAGCAGGAATATGCAGCCCCTCCCCAGCCCTCCCCGAAGGGGAGAGAAAAGCGACCGGATAAAAATGCGATGAAGTACTTTTTTCATATCAATTACGAATATAGATTGCATGACAAAGCAGTGTATGACGGTCATTTTCAATTTTCAATTTTCAATTTTCAATTCTCAATTCTCAATTTTCCATTTTCATTTTTCATTCCCCACTGTCATACTGTAAGCATCTATAGATTACCTGCGGTGAGACAGATTCCTACGGAATGACAAGGTGGTGTATGACGGTCATTTTCCATTTTCAATTTTCCATTTTCATTTTTCATTCCCCACTGTCATGCTGTAAGCATCTATAGGTTACCTGCGGTGAGAAAAGTTCATACGGAATGACAAGGTGGTGTATGACGGTCATTTTCAATTTTCAATTCTCCATTTTCCATTTTCCATTTTCATTTTTCATTTTTCATTCCCTACTGTCATGCTGTAAGCATCTATAGGTTACCTGCGGTAAGAAAAGTTCCTACGGAATGACAAGGTGGTGTATGACGGTCATTTTCAATTCTCATTTTTCATTTTTCATTCCCTACTGTCATGCTGTAAGCATCTATAGATTACCTGCGGTGAGACAGATTCCTACGGAATGACAAGGGGGTGTATGACGGTTATTTTCAATTCTCAATTTTCCATTTCCATTTTCATTTTTCATTTTCCATTTTCCATTTTCATTTTTCATTCCCTACTGTCATGCTGTAAGCATCTATAGGTTACCTGCGGTGAGAAAAGTTCCTACGGAATGACAAGGGGGTGTATGACTGGCTATAATCCAAAATTCATAATTCATAATTCATAATTCATAATCCAAAATCTCCCCTTATCAGCGAACATCCCAGAACAGCTTTGTGCTTAGCCTGTCCCCCCCGATATGTGAAGCGGCGGCCTTGTAATTTTTTCCGTTCAGGTTCTGCTCGGTAAGGGGGTAGGTAAATCTCACCGGAATATCGCTCTGCGACATGCCGGCGGGTGGCGTCAGCACGGGATAATCTAATCTTCTCCATTCCGTCCAGGCATCCAGTCCGCGGTTATAAAGCGCTATCCATTTTTGCGTACCTATTTTCTCGCGCCAGCTTCCTGCAGCAGTGGAATAGGCTACTGCTTCCTGTGTCAGGTAATCTTCCGCATCTGATTCGGAGCCGCCCCAGTATGCTATGGAAGCGCGGATGGCGTTATTATAATGCTCTTCTGCGCTGCCGCTCACGCCAAATCCTCTTTCCACCGCTTCCGCCAGCAGAAACTCCACTTCCGCATAGTCCAGCAGGTCGGTAGGAAACTGCGGTTCCAGCAGCATATCGCCGATATGGGACCAGGTGCCGTAGCTGTTGTAATCTGCATAAGGCGCACCTACATAGTTGCCTTCCCCCGCTTCGGCAGAGTCGGTATAGTACATGCCGGTACGCGGGTCATTGAGCGCATTCATCGCATCAATGAGTGTGCTGCAGCCCACAAAATCTTTGCGTCCGGTGGTGACCAGCTGTATGTACAACGGGCTTGTATTGGGCGTAACACTTTCATAACGCAACAGCGCATTATCCTCATTAGCGGTAAAAATGTCCGCCGATGCGACTGCCGCTACCACTGTTGCCGCTTTTGAAGGGTTGACATCTGCAAGCATCATGCCCAGCTTCAGCTTCAGGCTATTGGCAAATTTTGCCCAGGCGCTCATGTCACCGTTGTAAATCACATCGGCGCTGCCGAAGCTTTCGCCGCTGATGTCTATATTATCCAGGTCATGATCTATGCGCTTCAGCAGGTCGTCATAGATGGCAACGGCATCGTCATAGGCAGGCTGCAGGTTGTCAGGATCCAGCGCCTGAGTGTAGGGAATATCGCCATATACATTGGTCAGCGTGGACCAGGCATAGACCATCAGCAGGTCCACTACCGCCAGCTGGTTTTGCTTTACCGTTTCATCTGCGGCGGAATTGTCTTTCCGGAGTTCAGCGGCGGCGGCATTCAGCGCACTTAGCACTTCCGCATATATATCAGGATTAGGCGCGCTTACCATCCATACCTGACTGTATAAGGCTCTCCAGAGATTATCCGGAACGGCATGGAATTTCAGGTCATAATTGCTTTCCTGCGTATAGGTGGTCTGTGTCCAGTACTGGGCAAAAATATTGAAGGGGTTAAACAGGTAGTCGGGTGTGCCGATCACATCGCCGAGGCTTTTTTCCGCCGCAGTCAGCAGGGTGGCGGCAGGCACTTCCGCCGGGTGCCTGGGGTCTTCATTAAGGCTGGAGAGGCTCTTCCTGCATGACCAGAGCGCCATACATGCCATGATAAGAATCAGTATCTTTTTCATCTGAAAATATTTAATTGTTTTTTTAATGGACAGATGGAGCTCACATGATGGCATACGAAGTTTTTTGTGCTCCCCGGTGATGTCGCCATCATTGTTCGGTTCATCTGAAAATATTTAATTGTTT
>CAYSZN010000151.1:2585-7676 GCA_964435425.1 uncultured Akkermansia sp.
CTCCCCGGTGATGTCGCCATCATTGTTCGGTTCATCTGAAAATATTTAATTGTTTTTTTAACGGACAGATGGAGCTCACATGATGGCATACGAAGTTTTTTGTGCTCCCCGGTGATGTCGCCATCATTGTTCGGTTCATCTGAAAATATTTAATTGTTTCTGATCAGAAATTAAATTTTAAATTGAAGCCGTAGGTTCTTGCCGTCGGGAAACTGCCGGACTGGAAACCCTGATACTTTCCGGAGCTGAAGCCGTCTTCGGGGTCGGCGTCCGGGATATTTTTATAGATGATCCAGAGGTTGCGCGCTACAAAAGATACTTCGATGTTTTTGACATATTGGATCTTCTGCATCCATTTTACGGGCAGGCTGTAGCTAAGGCTCAGCTCGCGGAGCTTTACATAGCTTGCGTCATATACGAATGCCTTATCGGGATTATAAATGTCTCCGAAAGTGCCGTACTCTACGGGAATTCTTATGTCATTCTTTGTTCCGTCTTCCTTTACGCCGTCCAGGATAATGCCGCCGGGGTGGTCGGGATCATCGGGATCGTTGCGCATAGGATTGCCAAGGTCGTTATTACCGACAGTTTTAGCGGGCAGGCCTTCACTCAGTCCAAACCACCGGTCAATGGAAAACACCTGCCCGCCTTTCCGGATGCTTATCAAAAAGCTCAGGGCAACCGTTTTATATTTCAGCGTATTGGAGATGCCGCCCGTCCAATCGGGGTTGGTATTGCCGATTATATGATCGGAGGTTTCGGAGATCAGGTAATGCCCGGTTTCATCCACGACTTTATTTCCATTATCGTCATATACGTAATCCGTTCCCCTGATGATGCCGTAAGGCTTTCCCAGGGCGGCGTTCAGCGTAGGCGAACCCCAGTTCACCAACTGGATATTGTCAATTTCCGGCAGCTTCATGATCTGGTTGCGGTTTCTCGCATAGTTCATATTGAGCAACCAGGAAAAATTGCGGGTTTTGACCGGGGTGATGAAGGCGGACAGTTCTATGCCGCGGTTCCTGATATCGCCGGCATTCACGTATTTATAGTTATACCCTGTAGCGCCGGATACGGGTACAGCCATGATCTGATCTACCGAGTGAGTATTGTACCAGGTAAGATCCAGCCCGGCGCGGTTGCGCCAGAAAGCCAGTTCTAATCCTGCTTCCATGCTTTTGGTACGTTCGGGCTTCAGTTCCTCATTGTTTTTGGTATATCCGATATGATACACCGGCTGTCCCTGAAAGGGTGCGCGGGGATATTTCAGGTCGGTAATGCTGTAAGCGGGAGCGGAATTGCCCACTTCCGCGTAGTTGATCCGGGCTTTTCCGAAGGTGAATGCATTATTTTCCGGCAGCAGTTTTGAAAAAACGAAGCCCAGCGAAACGGAAGGATAATAGTACGCATTATGAGATTGGGGAAGGGTGGAAGAGCGGTCTCTGCGCAGGGTAAGATCCCCTATAAGCAGGCTTTTATAGTCCAGTGTAGCTCCGGCGAAAACACCGTTGACACCCACCCGCTCGTCCGTTTCTTCGGGAGGGGAGAGGAGGTTCGCAGAATTGGACAGTGCGTAAAAGCCGGGAATGATCAGTCCGCCGTTGGTGGCGGCACGCATGCTTTCATGATGCGTTCTGCGGATATTGGTGCCCAGCAGACCTGAAAGGGTAAAAGACGAGGATAGTTGCTTGTGGAAATTACCGATCAGGTCATAGTTCATTTCGCTGTAATTATGATTGTACCTGTTGTAGGAGGACGTTTCCACACTGCCTATGGCATTGCGCTCTTCCTGCTGCTCATGGTAAGCATCCGTGCCTACGCGTCCGAGTATATCCAGCCATTCCGTAAGGGCATAGTTGAGCGCGATATTTCCAAAAAAGCGCAGGCGGCTGTCGTTTTCATAATTTTCATAAATATTCCAGTAAGGGTTGTTCCAGTAAATGGGAAACAGGTAATCGGGATCCAGGTAATTCCAGGTAGCGTTAGTGCCTTTTTCCCGGAAATAAGCTTCTCTCAGCTCTTTAATGTCCACATTGGTTTGCCACCACTGCCGGAAGCTGCCTGCCACGCTGCCGTTATAGCCGGTATTGTTCCTTCCCCTCCCATTGATGTTGGAAACATTAGCTGTGGCGCTGAGTGTGAGTTTGCCGGTGAGTTTATAGGAGCTGCTTATGTTCACGAGGTCTTTGATAAGGCTGCTGTTTTCGATGATTCCTTTATCCGTTGTACGTGTATATCCTACTGAGAAACCTCCGGTTTCATTGGCGCCGGAGGCCGTGATGCTCAGGTTGGAGCTGAAGGGCTTTACAAAGAAGGTGGAAGGATCGTTGGCTGCAGCCACCCAGGGTGTCTTCTGATGATAGTAGGGCGAATTGGGGTCTAAGGATTTCCAGTCATATACCAGGAGGTTGCGGTCAAAACGTGCGCCGAATGAAGCATCTTCGCTCGTAGGTACGACCAGTTCCTCTGTGCCGTTGCCCAGTATATCCCGGTATAAAAAATAGCCGTCGGGCGATTCGTAATAAGGTCCGTAGCCGCCTCCGTATTCATTTTGATATTTTATCCAGGTGCTTTTATCTATGGAGCCGGTGGTAAAGCCGGAATTGACCGTAATGCCAAAGCCCGGACGGCCTGCTTTTTTCGTGGTAACGAGAATGACCCCGTTAGCGGCACGAGAGCCATAGAGCGCCGTAGCCGCCGCACCCTTCAGTACGGTAACGGATTCGATATTGTCGGGATTGATATCGGCAGCGGCATTTCCGTAATCGTAACCTATAGAACCTACCTGCTGCGCTAAGGTGTTGGTATTGGAATTATCCACCGGTACTCCGTCCACGATAAACAGCGCCTGGTTGTTGCCGTCTATGGATTTTATGCCCCTGAGCACTACATTGGTGGAGCCTCCGAAATTATTATTGCGTTCAATATCCAGGCCGGCCACCTTGCCCTGCAGGGCATTGATAAAATTGGACTCTCGTGTGGCGGTTATCTCAGAGCCGCTTACTTTCTGCGCGGAATAAGGGAGGTCGTTCTTGTTGCGGCGTACGCCATAAGCCGTCACGATGATTTCGCCCAGAGCCTGTTGCTGCACCTGCATCCTGATCAGCAAAGGAGCCTGAGTGATCAGCACTTCCTGCTTCTCGTAGCCGACAGCCTGTACCACAAGGATTCTTGTGGTTACCGGCACTTCGAAAGAAAACTTCCCTTCATCGTCTGTAACTGTGGCAATAGCCGTTTCTCCTGCGGAGACTGCCGCACCGGGGAGTCCGTGGCCTGTTTCATCGAGCACCTGCCCCCGTACCAGTTTCCCTTCTGCAAAAGACCGGTATGGGAGGGTGGTGAAAATGACCAGGAAAAGTAAGGGAATAATTGCAAAAGGATACGGATGTAATGATTTTCTGTTCATAAGTTTATTTTTATACATTAAAAACTGAACAAATGAACAAAGGATAATGATGTCAGTCAATTACCAATATCGGTAGTTTTTATCACCCTATAGGGGTGAGGAATAAAATAGGAGTGTGAAAACAGCGGAGCGGTGCCGGGAGCTATCTCCATGCGAAAATTCTGATCAAATTATCCGGTAATTTGAAATTTTCTTAGTAAGATGACAGCGGGTGTAATGTTACATATTGTTATCAATAATAATATGCTCACGCAGATTGTGCAGAGAATTGCAGATAGCGGTTTGCGGCTTGGCGTAGTGGGGGCTTTTCAGCACAAAACTTGATACGAAGCACACAGTTCAAATTTAGTACAAATTTTCATACGAAGAACGTCCGCCCCCATTACGCCAAGCCGCTGTTAGCAGCAGCTCTTCTTTCTGTCGGGTTACAAGTTGTCCATTACGAATTGTCTGCAATACTCCTTGATTTGTTGTCTGACTTGTCTAAACTGTTCTTTAATTTCTTCGTCTGTTCCTGTTGCTTTTGCAGGGTCAGGAAAGTTCTGGTGAAACTTTTTTGCTTTTGTCGGGAAGAAAGGGCAACGCTCTTTTGCGTTGTCGCAAACAGTTATTACAAAATCAAAGTGAAGGTCGTAATATTCGTCAATGTTGTTTGAAGTGTGGTTTGAAATGTCAATGCCGTCTTCTTGCATTGTCGCAATGACTTTCGGGTTTACTCCGTGAGTTTCAACTCCTGCACTGTAAATGTCTGCTTTGTTGTCTGCAAAGTGTCGCAAATAACCTTCTGCAATTTGGCTTCTGCAACTGTTACCGGTGCAAAGCACTAAAATTTTCTTTTTTGTCATACGAATAACCAAATAATGTTGATGATACAAAACTTCGGGTCAAAACCGAAAATGAGTTGCAACACAATTACTGAAGTTGTAATTATGATTGGCTTTTTATGTTTGATGAAAAACAATTTCATTGTCTTAACAGCAACCTGAATTTGGTGAACAAGAAGTATTTGCGGTTTGCAATTCCGACAATTTGATTTTCTGTTTTTCTTGCGGAATACCGCATTTGTCGCTTGCCAAACAAGCAGTTGTTTTGCTTTGCAAAATGAAATTTGTGCCGTCAAAAGCTAACGCATATTTTCCGACTGTGTCGCTTTGATATTCAACTTCAATTTCGGCATCTTCAATGCCTAATTGCTTTTCAGAAAGTTCAATGATGTTTAGCAACTTCGTTGGTTTCAAACGGTGGTCAAAGTCGTTGGCGTTCCACAACTGAAAGTTTACCGATTTTTCGTTGCGAATTGTGCCACCGCAATCAATAAAGTTTTTTGTTACCATTCCAACTTCGGTAACGTGAAAATGTTCGGGAACAAAAGTTCCGTTTTCTAACTTAAATGCCACATTTTCTAATGTTGGTAAAAGTGCTTTTACTTGTGATAGCTTCATTTTTATTCGTTTTTGATTAACAACAATTGTTTTTCTTGTTTGTGAGTTTGGTTGAAATGTTTGCGAAATAGTTTTGCAGTTTTTCAATGGCTTTTTCGTCAATGCAGTAACAAATAGCGTTGCCCTCAATGCTTCCTTTTATTAATCCTGCATTTTTGAGTTCTTTCAGGTGTTGCGAAACTGTCGGCTGTGCAAGTGGCAATTCGTTTACGATGTCGCCACAAATGCAAGTGTCCACTTTCA
>CAYSZN010000152.1:0-7655 GCA_964435425.1 uncultured Akkermansia sp.
AGGAGTAGGAGGCAGGACGAACTCACTCCAACCCACCCGCCGCAAGACGCAGTTCCTCGATGAAGACGCCGCAGGCTTTCCCGCCGTCAGCCCGCCGTCCGGCGGCGATGCACACGGGGGGCGGCGCGGGCGACAGCTCCTTCAGGCGGACGCGCTCCGGAACGAACTGGGCGGAGCGGGGGCTGACGAGGGCGACTCCGAGCCCCGACTCCACCGCCGCCAGCAGGCTGTTGACCCCGTCGTATTCCCCACTAACGGAGGGGCGCTGCCGATGCTGCCGCAGCCAGGCGGTGACGATGTCCCAATACTCCGGATAGTCGCGCTGGCAGAACACCAGCAACGGTTCTCTGGCCACCTCCTCCGGGGTCACGCGTGCCTGTCCGGCCAGGGGATGCTGGTGATTCACCGCCAGCTGCCATGGAACCTGTGCCAGGGTCGTCCATTGCAGGCCCCGGGTGTCGTGCTTCGGACCCACCGTGATGGCGGCGTCAAGCGTGTCCGCTTCGAGACCGGCGAGCATCTCCTGGGTCGAGAGATCGAAGAGCTCCACACGGGCTTGCGGATGCTTCTGCGTGAATTGCGCGACCGCTCCGGAGAGCAGTCCGCTGGCGAGCGAGGGAGCGTATCCGACGCGCAGCCGCACGCTCTGTCCGGCACTTCGGACGCGCTCCAGCACCAGATCCGCGTGCTGCAGGAGCTCGCGGCCTTCCTTCAGCAGGGTTTCGCCCGCAGGCGTCAGCCGGATGGAATGCGCCTGCCGTTCGAGAAGGCACTGGCCGATCTCCTCCTCCAGCGCCTTGATCTGCCGACTCAGGGCGGGCTGCGTCAGAAAGATCTGCTGTGCGGCGCGGCTGATGCTGCCGGTCTCGGCCACGGCCACGAAGTGGCGCAGTTGTCGGAGTTCCATTTGCCGCAGCATAACGGGAAGTTGGGCTGAGGCCAAGTTCATTGCATTGGCGAACGGCGGACCCGGATGGCATCCTGCCCCATGAAAACGACCGACACCTCCCTGACCATCCGCAGAGCGGGCGAGCGAGGACACGCCGACCACGGCTGGCTCGACTCGCATCACACCTTCTCCTTCGCCAACTACTACGATCCGACGCATATGGGCTTTCGCTCGCTCCGGGTCATCAACGACGACCAGGTTGCGCCCGGCCAGGGATTCGGCACCCACCCGCACCGCGACATGGAGATCTTCAGCTACGTGCTCGAAGGCTCGCTGCAGCACCGCGACAGTCTCGGCAACGGCCGGTTGCTCCAGCCCGGCCAGATCCAGCTCATGAGCGCCGGCCGTGGCGTGACCCACAGCGAGTTCAACCCCAGTGCCACGGAGGGGCTGCACTTTCTGCAAATCTGGATCCAGCCCCGCGAGCACGGACTCGAGCCCGGCTACACGGAATGGCATCCGCAGCCCGAGCATGCCGAGGCGCCCAAGGTGCTCGTCATCTCCCCGGACGGGCGCGAGGGGTCGGCCACGATCCATCAGGACGCGGAAGTCTACCGTCTCCGCCTTCAGCCCGGGCAGAGCGTGACCCACGGGCTGAGGGAAGGCCGCGGAGCCTGGCTGCAGGTCGCCGATGGCGCGATGGAGCTCAACGGCGTCGCTCTCGGCCCGGGGGACGGCGCGAGCACCGAGACCCCCGGCGTGCTGATCCTCGCCGCCACTTCGCCGACCGAGGCCCTGCTGTTCGACTTGAACTAACCAAACCACCAACCATCAGAAAGACACATAGAAAGACACATGAGCAAGATTCTCGTTCTCTACTACTCCACCTACGGCCATGTCGAAACGCTGGCCAACACGGTCGCCGAAGGCGTCCGCTCCGTCGAGGGCACCGAGGCCGTCCTGAAGCGCGTGCCCGAGACCATGCCGCCCGATGCGGCGGCGAAGATGGGCGCGAAGCTCGACCAGGCCGCGCCTGTCGCCGATCCCAAGGAGCTGGGCGACTATGACGCCATCCTCTTCGGCACGCCGACCCGCTTCGGCAACATGGCGGCGCAGATGCGGAACTTCCTCGACCAGACCGGTGGCCTCTGGGTCCAGGGCGCCCTCGTCGGCAAGGTGGGCAGCGTCTTCGCCAGCACCGGCACGGGCGGTGGCAACGAGAGCACCATCATCAGTTTCGTCACCACCCTGATGCACCACGGCATGGTCTACGTCGGCCTGCCCTACGCCTGCCCCGAGCTGGCCGACATCAGCGAGGTGAAGGGCGGCTCGCCCTGGGGCGCGGCGACCATTGCCGGAGCCGACGGCTCGCGCCAGCCGAGCGCCAAGGAACTGGCGCAGGCCCGTTTCCAAGGTGCCCACGTCGCCGGGATTGCCGCGAAACTGCACGGCTGAGGCCGGGTTGGCGCCAGCGTCCTCTCACGCGACGATCTCGCGGATGGGCCGCTGGTGCTCGACCCCGGTGAGCCTTGCGTCGAGGCCCTGGAACTTGTAGGTGAGGCGCTCGTGGTCGATCCCGCAGAGTTGCAGGATGGTGGCGTTGACGTCGTTGAGGTGGGCGGGATTCTCCACCGTGTTGTAGCTGAAGTCGTCGGTTTCGCCGTGGACGACACCTCCCTTGACTCCGCCGCCCGCCATCCACATGCAGAAGTTCTTTGGGTGGTGGTCGCGGCCGTAGTTGGTCTGCGTCAGGGTTCCCTGCGAGTAGACGGTGCGCCCGAACTCGCCGCCCCAGACGACGAGGGTGCTGTCGAGGAGGCCGCGCTGCTTCAGGTCCGCGAGGAGGGCGCCGGTGGGCCGATCCGTGTCCTCGCACTGGAGGCGGAGGTCGGCGGGCAGGTTGCCGTGCTGGTCCCAGCCGCGGTGGAGGATCTGCACGACGCGCACGCCCCGCTCGACGAGGCGGCGGGCGAGGAGAGCGCTCGCGGCGAAGCTGCCGGGTTTCTGGACATCGGGTCCGTAGCTGTCGAGGGTCGCCTGGCTCTCGCCGGAGAGGTCGGTCAGCTCCGGCACGCTGCTCTGCATGCGGAACGCCATCTCGTATTGGGAGATGCGGTTCTGGATCTCCGGGTCGCCGAGCTGGGCGAAGCGGTGCGCGTTCATCTCCGCGAGGGTGTCGAGCTGGGCGCGGCGCTGCGTCGCGGAGACGCCGTCGGGATTCTTCAGGTAGAGCACCGGATCGCCCGTGGCGCGCAGGGCCACGCCGTTGTAGCGGCCGGGGAGGAAGCCGCTCGTCCACATGCGAGTGAAGAGCGCCTGCGCGGCGGCCGTCGATTTCCAGTTCGGCGTCAGGACGACGAAGGCGGGCAGGTCGTTGCTTTCGCTGCCGAGCCCGTAGGCGAGCCACGAGCCGAGGCTTGCGTAGCCGGGGATCTCGCGGCCGGTCATCACGAAGGTGCAGGCGGGATCGTGGTTGATGGCGTTGGTGTGGACCGTCTTGACCAGGGCGATGTCGTCGACGTGCTTCGCGGTGTGGGGCAGCAGCTCGCTCACCCAGCGGCCGCATTCGCCGTGCTGCGAGAACTGGAAGAGGCTCGGCGCGATGGGGAAGCGCGCCTGCTTGCTCGTCATGCCGGTGAGCCGCTGGCCGCCCTGCACGCTCGGCGGGAGATCCTTGTCGAACCATTCCCCGAGTCCCGGCTTGTAGTCCCAGGTGTCGAGCTGCGAGGGCCCGCCGTTCATGTGCAGGTAGATCACCGCCTTCGCCTTGGCCGGCAGATGGGGGAGGCCGGGCAGGGGAGGGTGGACCATGCTCGGAGAGGCGGCCACAGCGGTGGAGAGCCAGTCCCGTCCCGTGAGGCAGGCGAGCCCCAGTCCGCCGAGGCGGATACCGCTGCGGCCGAAGAACTGGCGGCGCGAGAGGAGGAGGTCGTGTTCGTGAAAGGGGCTCATGGATCTCCGTCGATGGCCCTATTCTACCCCATCCGTCCACCCCGGGCCGCATCGATTTGGGCCGCTATCGCGCCGTTCGGCGCGCGGGGCCAGATTTTCATTGACGAAATTTCCCGTCTTTGGGACACTCGCCTTCCATGGAGCGGACCGTCTTTTCAGCCCCTTGGCTTGCGATGCGATGGGAGAGGAAGGATGAATTCCATCGGATGAGGGCGTTCCTCCTCTCTACGTTCCTTCTGCTTGTGGCCGGTTCCTCCCGATCCGAGACGCCGCCGCTACCGGGCAAATTGGCCGCGCTTCGGGAAAGCTACCACCGCGCCATGGAAAGGGCCGCCGAGCCCATCCGTGCCACCTACGTGCAGGAATTGCGGAAGCTGCGGGACGAATACACCAAGGCCGGTCAGCTCCAGCCTGCTCTGGCGGTGGATGAGGAACTCAACGCCCTCCAGCCCGGCGCGCCGACGTCTGGAGTGGACTCCACGGACGGCGGCGGCTCCTCGCTGGGACCCGATTTCGCAGGGGTGGCGGTGGACGGCGATCGTGCGCTTCTGCCCTTGCGCCAAGGCGAAAAGCTCTTCGCCGATGGAGAGATGGAGTGGGGCGAGGTGCCGAAAGCGCTCTCCGGCCTGAAGTTCGTCCAGCCGCGCGGCAAGCACGAGGGCGTGACCCGATTGCAGGTGGTCTCCGCAGGTATGGTCTACATTGTCGTCACCTCCCGGTTTGGCGTCCAGGATGGCGAACCGGGCACTGGTGGAATGGTTTCCCAGCGTCAGTTGCGCAGGGACGGCTGGAGATTCCTGGGAGACCGCTACCGCATTCCATGCACCGACTCCGCCGACTACGAGTGGCTGCTGTTTGCCCGCAAAGCTGAGGCGGGGGAAACCTTCGCTCTGCGCACGGAAAAATACTGTGCGCCCATTGTGCTGGTTCCGTGAGCGCCGTGTTCGGTGCGATTCTCCACGCTGGTTGGAACGCCTCTATCGCGCTGCTTGGCGGTCTGTCCGTCCCCGCTTGCGCTCGAAGGGCGGGAAAAGCGACGATTTCGCTCCCTTTCGTCGTCCCTTCCCGCTAAGCTTGCCTAGAAGCGGGACGTTAAGCGAAATGGAATCGAAAGACCGCGAATGAATCAAACGTATCGACCGTCCATCCTCTCGCATCCACATCCATCTTCGACTCCACTGTCCATTTCTGAATTCTAGCTCCTGAATTCCGAATCCTAGCTCCTCCCCATCCATGAACCCGCTACGACCGCTCCTCTGCCTCCATGCCGTCCTCTTCGCGTTCCTGCCCGCGCTCGTCGCGCAGGAGGCGGGCCCGGGCGGCAAGTCCGCTCTCACCTTCGACCGCCATCCCTACCGCTTCGATTCGTCGAATCCGCTGAAGCCCGACTCCGCCGTGCTGCTGCGCTTCAATGCCCCGGTCGAGCCCGGCGCGGTCGAGGGCGGTCTGCGCCTCTACGACCAGTCGGAGGAGCGCTTCGCCTCCGTCGCCGCCTCGCGTCCGACCTTGGAGACGGTCGCCGAATTCATCGAGAATCCGCCGGCCGAGGTGCCGCTGGACCGGTTCGTCCTCATCCGTCCCGCCTCGCCGCTGCCGCTTGGGGGCACCTGGTACATCCACGCCACCACCGGTCTCGTCTCGTCCGACGGCGTCCACAAGATCGTCGAGAGCCGCCTCGACTATCTGGGCGAGCTGGATCCGTTCCGGGTCTACGAGATCGTGGCGACGAACGAATACGATGCCGCTCCCGCCGTGGAGATCCGGCACAACAAGTCGGCGATGGCCGCCGGGTTCCAGGGCGATCGCCTCGGCGAGTATGTCACGGTGAAGCCTGTCCCCGACGGTTTTGAAATCGAATCCCATCCGGGCGGATTCCATCTCAAGGGCAAGTTCGAATATGGCATCGACTACGAGGTGACGGTGCGGGACGGCCTCGTCGCCAACGACACGACCCAGCTCGACCAGGTCGTGACGCAGAAGCTCTCCTTTTCGCCGAATCCCGGCTTCATCAGCTATCCGGCCTTTTCGACAACGCAGAACGCCTCGGGCCACCGCAAGTTCGACGTCCACACCGGAAACCTCACCGGGCTGCGGACGCGGGTGAAGCATCTCGAGGGCAAGGATCTCATCCTCGCGCTGCGCGACTACCAGGACAAATACGAGGGCTGGGGCGAGAAGCAGACGCTCGCCTTCGAGGCTATCCCGGGGCGGACGGTCTATGACCAGTTCCGCGACAGCGGGGCGGAGCTCGACAAGACGGAAACCGTCTCCTACGACTGGAACGAGGTGACGAAAGGCGCGACGACGGGGGCTTTCTACTTCTGCAGCGAGGGCGATTCCTCGACCCGCGAGGATCTCGCGGTGGGCGCGCAGTCGCTCGTCCAGCTCACCGACATTGGCCTCGCCTGGAAGCAGGGAGACGACGGCACCACGGTCTACGCCTTCTCCCTGAAGTCGGGCCAGCCTCTCGCCGGGCTGGGCGTGGCCCTGCGCGACGAGGACGCCGCCGCCCTCGTCGAGGTCCGGACCGGCGCCGACGGCATCGCCCGCCTCGAGGCGGGAGTCTACCGCGGCAAGGACGCCCGCCTCTTCCTCGACGCGACGCTCGGGGAGGATCGGCACGTCCTCTCCTTCTACGAGGATCTCAGCAATGTCGGGCTGTGGAGCTTCTCGATCGACCAGCGCTGGGACAAGGTCATGCCGGGCGAGCGCCGCACCCTGATCTTCACCGACCGCGAGGTCTACCGCCCCGGCGACGAGGTGAAGCTGAAGGCGATCTCCCGCTTCATCGACGCCGACCGCCTCACCGGCCCGGGCGAGGGGACGGCCCGCCTCCGCGTCTTCGACGCCCTCCACCGCCAGCTCTTCGAGCGCGAGATCGCCTTCGGCAGGAACGGGAGTTTCGACGATGCCTTCACCCTGCCCGAGGAGGGGATGGGCTGGCATTCCGTCGAGATCGACTTCAATCCTCTGCCGGGCGAGGGGCAGGAGGAGCAGGATCCCGACTGGCGTCTCATTTCGAACTACGCTTTCCAGGTCGAGGACTACCGCGTCAACACTTTCGAGGTCACCGTCGCGGCGGAGGAGTCCTACGCGCAGGGGGCCGAGCTCAGCATCCCGGTCAGCGCCCGCTACTTCATGGGCAAGCCGCTCTCGAAGGCCGAGCTGAACTGGATGGTCTACGCCTCGAACGAATTTCCCCGCCCCCGCGGCTTCGACGAGTTCCAGTTCGGCAACCGCACCCGCGAGGAGGAGACCTTCAGCCTCGACGGCACCGCAGCGCTCAGCTCGAAAGGGGAGGCGACGGTGGCCTTCTCGCTGCCCGAGCAGACCACGCATCCCGGTCCCCGGCGCGTCCATCTGACGGCTGCCGTCACCGATGCGAACCAACAGACCCTCTCGGGATCGAAGCGCTTCACGGTGCATAGCTCCGACTTCTATCTCGGTATCCTTCGGCCCGACGGCGTCCATCGCGCCGGGGACACGGCGACCTTCTCCTTCGCCGCCGTAACGACGGAGGGCGAGGCCCACGCCGGGCCGGTCGAGACCTCCGTCCTCGTCGAGAAGGAGGAATGGACCACGGTGAAGGTGATGGGGGCGAACGGCAAGATGACGCACCGGAACGACCTACGCCTCCGCACGGTCTCCGACGAGCGCCTCGAGCTGAAGACCGAGGTCGATCCCGCGACCGGGCTCACCCGGGCGATGCCGCATTCGCTCACCTTCGCCGAGGCGGGCGACTACCAGATCACCCTGACCGCGAAGGACGGGAAAGGGCGCAACGTCGTCACGAAAGTCGGCTTCACCGTGATCG
>CAYSZN010000153.1:0-7610 GCA_964435425.1 uncultured Akkermansia sp.
TCAGGTTCAACACCGACACCTTGGTTAAGGATAGCCGTTAAGCCGCGCTCCCCTCACCCCCGCCGCGCCTCCTGCCTCACGATGCGGTCGCAGACCTTCTGGCCGCAGAGCACGACCATGGGCATGCCGCCGCCGGGGTTGGCGCTGCCGCCGGTGAAGAAGAGATTCCGGTACTTCGAGGACTGTTTCGGGGCCTTGAAGGCCTGGTTCCGCTTCCAGTCGCTGACGACGCCGTAGATGGAGCCGCCGTTGGAATGGTACATCCGCTCGATGTCCACGGGGGTGAGCAAGTCCTCGACGACGATGTGCTTGCGCAGGTCGGTCAGGCCCATGCGCTCGAGCTTGTCGAGGACGCGCTCCTTCAATGCGACATAATCCTCGTGGCGGAGTGGCCGCTCCGGATCGATGGGCGGGATGTGGGGCAGGATCTTGAGGTTGTCGTGCCCGGCGGGCGCTTTCGATGGATCGGTACGGGTGGGGGCGACGAGGTAGATGGTGGGGTCGTCGGGTAGCCTGCCCTGCCGGAAGACGGTGTCGAAGTGCTTGTGCTGGTCCTTCGAGTAGAAGAAGTTGTGGTGGGCGAGCTGCTCGTAGACACGGTCGGTGCCGAGATGGAGGACGATGCCGGAGCAGGCGGGGGCGAACTTCTCCAGCTTCCGCAGAAACGCGGACGGCTCGTCGAGGAGCCGGCGGTAGGCGGGGATGACCTCCATGTTGCAGACGACGTAGTCGGCGGCGAGGATTTGTCCATTTGTCAGGGTGACGCCGGTGACGCTCCTGCCGGCGCGGTCGATGGAGGCGACTTCGCAGTTCAAGGAGACCTCCACGCCGAGATCGTCGAGCAGCCGGCCGAGGCCGCGGGCGAGGTTGTACATGCCGCCCTTCACATACCAGAGCCCGTAGTCGAACTGGATCAGGGGCATCAGGTTCATGTAGCCGGGCGCGTCGAGGGCGGAGGAGCCGACGTACTTGATGAAATACTCGAAGACGCTCCGCAGGTGGGGCTCCTCGAAATGGTTGGCGATGGACTCCGTCATGGAATGCTTGTGGTCCATCTTGAAGATCATGCGCCAGCCGTAGTGGCGCAGCATCTCCCAGACGTTGTCGAGTCCCTTGCGGAAGTAGCCCTCGTCGACGAGCGCGTACTGCTCCCGGCCGTAGGCGAGGAAGGCCTCGAACTGCCGCCAGAGCGTCTCGGGATCGCCGGGCAGCTTGGCGAGCTCGGCCTTCATCCGGGCGGGCTCCTCGTGGAGATCGAGGACGAGGCCGTCCTCGAAGAAGTTGCGCCAGTGGGGCGTCACTTTCTCGATCTCCACGTAGTCCTCCATCCGTCTCCCGGCGCGCTCCCAGAGGCTGCGGAAGAACTGCGGCAGGGTGAAGATGGACGGTCCGAGGTCGAAGCCGTAGCCGTCGATCTCGCGGTAGTTCAGCTTGCCGCCGATGCGCTCGTTCTTCTCGACGACGCGGACCTCGAAGCCCTCGGCCCGCAGCGAGACGGCGGCGGAGAGTCCCCCGAGACCGGCTCCGACGACGACGACGCGTTTGTGGCGGGGAGGCTTTGTCATGCGGCGATGTCGGTCTTGGTGTAGGAGAGGCCGAAGGTGTCCGAGATCAGGTTCGAGGCGATCCGCGCGGACTCGAAGATGGTGGGCAGACCGCTCCCGGGATGGGTGCCCCCGCCGACGAGGTAGCAGTTCGAGAATTCCTCGAAGCGGTTCCGCGGACGCATCCAGGCCATCTGGCTGAGGCAGTGGGAGAGGTTGAAGGTCGCGCCCTTGAAGATGTCGAGGTCCTCGCTCCAGGTCTTCGGCGTGTAGATCTTCTCGACCTCGATGCGGCGTTCCAAGTCGTCGATGCCGAGACGGTCGGCGAAGGCCTTGAAGACGAGCTCGCGGTAGCGCCCGTGGACTTCGTCCCAGTCGATGTCGCCGTCGAGGTTCGGGGTGGGCACGAGGATGTAGAGGCTCGACTTGCCCGCCGGGGCGAGGGTCGCGTCGGTGACGCTGGCGTTGCGGACGTAGAAGGAGATGTCCTCCGATCCGCGGTTGAGCTTGAAGATCTCGTCCACATTGCGCCGGTAGTCGCGGGCGAAGACGATGCTGTGGTGGGGCAGGTCGTAGAGCGCGTCGACGCCGAGGTGCATCATGAAGGTCGAGCAGCTGAACTTCATCCGCCCCAGCTTCTCCTTCGTGTATTTCCGCAAGGCTCCCTTGGGAACGAGGCGGGTCATGGCGTGGGCGAAGTCGGCGTTGAGGATCACGCTGTCGGCGAAGACCTTCTCGCCGCTCTCCAGCTCGACCCCGGCGACGCGGCGGCCGTCGAGGAGGAGCTGTCTCACGGCCGCGCCGGTGTGGATGCGCGCTCCGCAGTCCCGCGCCGCCCGTCCGAAGGCCGCCGGGATCTCGGAGAGCCCTCCCATCGTGTGATAGATGCCGTGCTCGTGTTCCATGTAGGAGAGCATCGCGAAGGCTCCGGGGCATTCCCAGGCCGACATGCCGAGGTACTTGCTCTGGAAGGAGAAGAGCAGGGCGAGCTTCTCGTCGTTGAAATAGCGCTTCAGGTTGTCGAAGACGGTCGAGCCGAGGGAGAGATGCGGCAGCGCGGGAAGGAGGTCGGGCAGCAGCGAGGGAAGCGGCTGGGAGAAGTCCCGCTGGAACGCGGGGAGGAGCCGACGGAAGCGAGCCTTCTCCTTCTTCAGAAAACCGTCCATCGCCCCCGAGCGGCCGGGGAAGAGGCGCTCGATCTCGCGCTTCGTGTCCTCGGGACGGTCGCAGGCGCGGAAGACCTCGTCGTCGAAGCGGACCTCGTACATTGGATCGAGCCGCACGAAGTCGAGGTAGTCGGCCGAGTCCAGCCCCGCCTCGGTGAAGATCCGGTCGAGCAGGGACTTCATCATCAGGAAGGTCGGCCCGATGTCGAAGCGGTAGCCGCCGATCTCGTGGCAGCCGGTGCGCCCGCCGAGGCGGTCCTGCTTCTCGAAGAGATCGACCTGGATCCCGCGGCTCGCGAGGAGCAGCGCGCTGGCCACGCCGCCGGGACCGCCGCCGACGATCACAACTTTTCTGGCGGGAGCGCCCGCCCCTGTGGACCCCAGACTCTTCATCTCGAAAACCAAAGGCCACCCCGGAACCTTCCGCTTTGCGGAAAGTCGCCTTCGATGAAGTATCCATCGTTTCGGTGCCGGGTTTCGTCGACCATTTTTTTCAACCTGTGTAGCGGAACGCGCGAGCGTTCCGGCGGGCGCAGGACCGGCGCGGGGAAGGCTCGCGCCTTCCGCTACGGTTCGGGGGAGAGCGCCCGCTCCCACGTAGCGGAACGCGCGAGCGTTCCGACAGGCGCAGGACCGACGCAGGGGAAGGCTCGCGCCTTCCGCTACGGGAAAACTTTTTCGGGAAGCTCCCCTCCCCCTGCGCTATACCTTCGGCGTGGCCAGCATGGACGAATCCCCGGAAAGCGCCCCCGCCACCGCGGTGGTGGGAGCGCGGGCCTTCTTCGCCTCGGGCGCGACGCGGCCGCTGGCCTTCCGCCTCGCCGCCCTCTCCCGGCTTGAGACGGCCATCGTCCGCGAGTCCGACGCGATCCTCGCCGCCCTTGCCGCGGACCTCGGCAAGCCGGTCCTCGAAGCCTGGCTCGCCGAGATCCATTTCGTCCTTTCCGAAATCCGCCTCTTCCGCCGCCGGCTGCGCCGCTGGGCCAAGGCCCGGCGGGTGGGGAATCCCTTCTTCCTCCTCCCCGCCCGCAGCGAGATCCGCCGCGAGCCCTACGGCGCCGTCCTGATCGTGGCCCCTTGGAACTATCCCTTCCAGCTTTCCCTGAGCCCCCTCGTCGCCGCCGTCGCGGGAGGGAACAGCGTCGTCCTGAAACCCTCCGAGCTGGCTCCGGCCACTGCCGAACGCCTCGCCCGCCTCGTTGCCGAGGCCTTCGAGCCCGGACATGTCTCCGTCGTCCGCGGTGGGCCGGACGTCGGGGCCGCCCTGCTCGGGCAACCCTTCGACTTCCTTTTCTACACCGGCGGAGAACGGATCGGACGCCTCTTCGCCGAAGCCGCCGCCCGCCGCCTCGTCCCCGCCGTGCTCGAGCTGGGCGGGAAATGCCCCTGCCTTCTCGACGAAACCGCCGACCTCGGCCTCGCCGCCTCCCGGATCGTCGCGGCGAAGTTCTTCAACGCCGGGCAGACCTGCATCGCCCCCGACTTCGTCCTCGTGCCCGAGACGCGGCGGGAGGAGCTCGTCGCCGGGCTCCATACCCAGCTCGAGGCCTGCTACGGTGGCGGAGTTCCCCGCGACCTCGCCACCATCGTGAACGACGCGCACTACGGGCGCCTCCTCGGACTGTGCCAAGGCGAAATCCTTCAAGTCGGCGAAGACGATCCCGCCGCCCGTCTCCTCGCGCCGCGGCTTCTGCCGGACGCGACTTGGGACGATCCTGCGATGTGCGAGGAGATCTTCGGCCCCGTCCTGCCCGTACTCGGATACCGGTCCCTCGACGACGCCCTCGCCAAGCTCGTCGCCCTGCCCGAGCCCCTCGCCCTCTACGCCTTCTCCCTCGACGCGGCGACCCTTGAGCGCATCGCCTCCGCGGTGCGCTCCGGCTCGGTCTGCTTCAACGATGCCGTGAAGCAGGCGGCCAACCTCGCCCTTCCCTTCGGCGGCGTCGGCGCGAGCGGGATGGGCCGCTACCGGGGACAGGCCGGCTTCGAAACCTTCACCTGGACCCGCTCCGTGACGCGCCGCTACTGGCTGAAGGATCCGTTCCTGACCCTGCCGCCCTATGGAAACAAGGGGGACTGGATGCGGCGGTGGATGAAGTAGCGCTCGGCTCTGGACTCCCGCGAAAATCGCGCCAAGGACATTGAAAGTTGCGGGGCGTCCTCCACATTGCGTTCCGCTTCCCCCTCTTTTTCACCCCAATCCCTCCCGTCCGCGCCATGCACGCCAGCGCCCCTCTCGGCCAGCTCCTTCTCACCGGCGTTCCCGGCGCCGAACTCGATCCCGACACCGCCCGCCGCTTCAAGAAGCTGCAACCGGGCGGCTTCATCCTCTTCGGACGCAACATCCAGTCTCCCGAACAACTGCGGAAGCTCATCGACGATCTCCGCGACCTCAGCGAGATCGAGCCCTTCATCACCATCGACCAGGAGGGCGGGCGCGTCTCCCGCCTCCGCCTCATCGGCAGCGAGCCGCCCAGCGCGCAGCAGCTCCGAAAGAAGAACGACCTCTCCCTGATCGAGCGGCACGGACGGCTCACCGGGCAGATCCTGCGGATCTTCGGCTTCAACCTCGACCTCTGCCCCGTCCTCGACCTCTCCTTCGACGACGAGGCCGACAACTCCCTCAAGGGCCGCTGCTGGGGCACCACTCCCGACGAAGTCATCGGCAAGGCCTCGGTCTTCAACGCCGCCCTGCGCAAGGAGGGGATTCTCAGCTCGGGCAAGCACTTCCCCGGCTACGCCTCGGCCGCCGTCGATCCCCACCACGAGCTGCCCGTGATCGACAAGACGCTCGAGGAGATGGAGGCGGAGGAGCTGCGGCCCTTCCGTGCCCTGCTGCCCGATCTCGACAGCCTCATGACCTGCCATTCGCACTATCCGTGCTGGGACGCCGACCGTCCCCGCTGGCCGGCCTCCCTCTCGAAGAACATCGTCGGCCAGTTCCTCCGCAACCAGCTCGCCTACGAGGGCCTCGTCATGACCGACGACCTCGACATGGGCGCGGTGCTCAACGAAGTCACCTTCGAGGACACGATCCGCGCCTGCATCGAGGCGGGCAACGACCTCGCTATGATCTGCCACCGCGTCGAGCTCGTCGAGAAGGCGGCCGAGGTCATCGCCACCCTGCCCGATCCCCTCCTCCACGACGCCCTCGTCCGCATCGAACGGACGAAGGCAAGGATGGTGCCGCCCGATCGCTGGTCGATCGAGCGCTTTCAGGAGATCGACGGACAGATCTGGAACCTGCGCGTCGACACCCTCGGCGAGGAGCAGGCCCACGTCCTCAGCGTGGAGGACGGAAAGCGCTCGCCGGTGGAGCTGTATTGACGGTCCGGGAGATGAAGCCGGCTTGGCAGAGAACGGTTTTCGGACTCAACGCCATTCTCTTCATCCTCCTCGCCGCCTTGCATTTCCTCACTGTCCGGGACGCGACGATGGCGATGCTCTTCTTCGTCACCGGCCTGCTGAACGGGGTCGTCTATCTTCAGTTCCGTCGTTGAGCGTCCCCGGCATCGACCAAGTGCGGATCTAACGGCTGAAAAGCTTGCCATGGATTTCAAAATCGGATTGACTGCCATTGGCTAACGCACCGCACCCATTTCATCTTTTGCGAGACATGAGCCTTTTTAAACGATCTATCTGGTTGCCATGCCTGCTTTCTGCCCTGCTTGCTTCCGGAGGAGCCCTGCCAACCACCTTCGCCGGAGAAACAGATGCCCGGAGCCGCATTGTGGACAAACTGGAGCAGATCGTGGCACTACGGCAGCAGCAATTTGACAGAGAAAAGGTGGCGGAGGAAGACAACCGCACCAATGATGTCATGGGTGCTGAGATGGTGCTGTGTCGTGCCCGGCTCGCCGTGGCATTGGAACGGAACGAGTTGGAAAACGCTCTCGAGGAACTGGATCGCATGGAGTCTCTGGTTCAGTCGCAGCTGGCCGAAATGGCGCTGCTCAACGAGATGAACCGAGGGGACAAGGTGAAGGAAATAGAGAAGAAAATCGAATTGCTGGATCTTCAAATCGAGCGGCAGCGCGTTGAGATGTCGTTGAATCGAGCCCCGGCTCCCGGCTCCGATACTCGCCCGGCGGCCACCAAGGAACCATGATGGGCCGAGAATGGTGCTGGCATCGGCCTCGACGATCCGCCCTTCGCTGCTCCAATCGACGAGTTCGCTACTTGCCATCCGCCACAATGGCGATGCTCTTCTTCGTCACCGGCTTGCTGAACGGGGTTGTCTATCTTCAGTTCCGTCGCTGAGCGACCCCGCCATCTATCGCTCACGTCCCGCAGAACGTCGCTCGCACCTCCTCATAAGGGAGAGGAGGACGCTCGTATTCCTCCGCCTCCGGCTGCTCCTCGTAGGGCCGCCGCAGGACGGCGTGGAGGCGGTGGAAGGGGGCGAAGTCCTTTTCCTTCGCCGCCACGATGAGCTCTTCGAGACGGTGGTTGCGGGGGATGAAGACGGGATTGGCGCGGCGCATGGTGCTGACAGCCTCGTCCGATGGAACTCCCGCCGTGAGCAAGCCTCCGCGCCATGCGTCCAGCCATTCCCGGGCCGTCTCCGCGCGGGGAAAGAGGCCGAGGAAAGTCCCCTCCCCTTCCTCGGCGACGGCCTCGCGGAGGTGCCGGAACACGAGGGTGAAGTCGAGCCCTTGCTCCTCCATCAAGGCAAGGAGGCGCTCGGCGAGACTCGTGGCCTCGCCTCCGCCCTGTGCAAAGCCGAGCTTCGCGGCGAACCGTTCCGCCCAGGCCGCCCGGAAGAGATCGGGGAAGCGCTCCAGCGTCTCCGTCGCCAGCCGGACCGCCCCGGGCTCGTCCTCGGCGAGGAGCGGCAGCAAGGCTTCGGCGAGGCGGGCGGGCGGCCGGTTGGCGAGCGTTCAGGTGGCGAGCGCCCGGG
>CAYSZN010000154.1:0-1367 GCA_964435425.1 uncultured Akkermansia sp.
GAACATCCTCGAGTTCGAGCGTACCGTCCCCGATCCCACCGTGATCAAGCTGGAGGAGAACTACCGCTCCACCAATCACATCCTCCGGCTCGCCAACAGCCTCATCCGCCACAACCTCCACCGCCGCGAGAAGACCCTCTGGAGCGGCAAGGGCGAGGGAGAGAAGGCGCGGCTCGTCGCCATGCCCGATGCCGAGACCGAGGCCGACTGGGTCGTCGGCGAGATCCTCGAGAAGCACCGCATCCGACAGCGTCCCTACGACCACATGGCCATCCTCTTCCGCATGAACACCCAGTCGCGGGTGATGGAGGAGAAGCTGCGCGAGAACGAGATCCCCTACAAGCTGATCGGCGGACAGAGCTTCTACGAGCGGCGCGAGGTGAAGGACGTGCTCGCCTACCTGAACCTCTTCCTCAACTTCGACGACGACATCAGCCTGCTCCGCGTCGTCGCGACGCCGCCGCGGGGGATCGGGGAGGGGACCGTCGCCCTCGCGACGCAGTTCAGCATCGACCACCAGATCAGCGTCCACGCCGCGATGAACGACCTGGAGTTCCTCGGCGGGCTCAGCGCGCGGGCGCAGAAGTCGCTCCTCGCCTTCGCCGATTTCCTCCACCGCTACGCCGACATCGCCAACACTCCCTCCGCGAACTACGCGGAGATGACGAGGGCCCTCCTCAAGGAGATCGACTACGACACCTTCCTCCGCAAGCACTGCAAGACCGACGAGGAATGCGACAACCGCCGCCGCAACGTCGCCGAGCTCATCGACGGGATGCATTCCCACTACGAGCGCTCGAAGCGCGGGCTGCGCGGTTTCCTCGACAGCGTCGCCCTGATGCAGGACCGCGAGGACGAGAAGAAGGAGGCGGACGGAAATGGTGTCTCCCTCATCACGATGCACGCGGCGAAGGGCCTCGAGTTTCCCGTCTGCTACATCATCGGCGTCGAGGAGGGCATTCTGCCGCACACGCGCTCCGTCGAGGAGGGCAGCCGCGACGAGGAGCGCCGCCTCCTCTACGTCGGCATCACCCGGGCGATGGAGGACCTCACCATGACCTGGTGCCACAGCCGCAAGCGCTACGGCGACAAGATGCCCTGCATGCCCAGCTCCTTCTTCAAGGAACTGAGCAAGGAGGAGATGAACGAAACCTCCTACGAGACCCTCGCCTCCGCCCCGGCCGAGGAGGAGTTCGCCGCCGACTACTTCGCCCGGATGAAGGCGATGCTTTCGTCCTGAGAGTGCTCCTGCCGTGCCATTCCGTTTTTCGTGGGGTTCCGAGGGAGCCGTGTGGTCGGTGGTCGTGATGTGGGGCGGAATTCTTTCCGCCATCCCCGAGCCCAGCGAAAGGCGGAAAGGATTCCGC
>CAYSZN010000154.1:1467-7568 GCA_964435425.1 uncultured Akkermansia sp.
GGGCGGAATTCTTTCCGCCATCCCCGAGCCCAGCGAAAGGCGGAAAGGATTCCGCTCCACGTCATCGGTATCTCTGCAAACGGATGCTCACGCAAGCCCCACCTTCTGCGGGACGAAGTTCGGGAAGACCGCTCCGGCTCCGTCCAAGCCCATTGCACCGGCCAGCACTTCGGTGAAGACGCTGCGGTAGTCGTAGGCCACCCTCATGCCGCCGGGACCGGCGGGAGAGTCGTCCTCGACCACTGCGGGCCAGGGGCCGACGATGCGCCCGCCCGGGATGCGGTCGCCGAGGGTCATCAAGGCGAAGCCGCGTCCGTGGTCGGTGCCGAGCGAGGCATTTTCGTAGAGACGGCGGCCGAACTCGGTGGTGACCATGACGGTGAAGTCCGCGCGGTGGTCGGCGAGATCGGCGTCGAAGGCCGCAAGCCCCTCGGCGAGGAGGCGGGCACGGTCGGCGTGGAAGCTGTTCGTCGTGCCTTGGAAAAAGTGGGTGTCCCATCCGCCGAGGTCGAGGCAGGCCACCTCGAGACCGACGCGGGCCTTGACGAGCCGCGCGACTTCCCGCAGGCCGCTGCCAAAGGCGTCCTTCGGATACTGCGCGTCGTTCGACGGCACATAGCTCCCGTGCTGGAGCTCGGTGACGCGCCGGAAGAGGTCGAGCGTCTCGACGCCCTGCTGGCCGAGCATCGTGACATCCGCACCGTAGAGCGTGGCGAGCACGGCGGCGGCGGCCTCCGGCTTGCCGGAGGGCGTGCGCATCGCGATCTCTTCCAGCGAGCGCATCACGCTGGCGACGGGCGCGCCGCGCAGGCTCTCGGGCAAGGTGGTGCCGATGGCGACGGCGCTGAGCGGTCCGGGGTTGCGGCTGG
This sequence comes from uncultured Akkermansia sp., assembly GCA_964435425.1. Taxonomy (GTDB): domain Bacteria; phylum Verrucomicrobiota; class Verrucomicrobiia; order Verrucomicrobiales; family DEV007; genus Arctic95D-9. The sequence continues at coordinate 2,337 of CAYSZN010000154.1, forward strand.
CGCGGGCGCGCAGGAAGCGACCGAGCCAGCCGCCTCCCGCCGGTACATCGTGCGCGGAGTCGCCGTGCTCCATCTGGTCCTGGCACTCGAAGTGGGAGCCGGTGGTGTTGTCCGTGCCTACGCCCTGCACGATGGCGAGACGCCCCTCGGCGAACTTCGCGTGGAGCGGTGCCAGCGCCGGATGCAGTGCATAGCGGTCGTCGAGACGAAGGGCGCGCGACTTGTCCGCATCGGTGCCGGGTATCTTGATCGCCAGGGTGGGCCTCGCCTTGTAATAGGCGTCGTCGGCGTAGGGGACGACGAGGTTCATCGTGTCCGCGCCGCCGCGGAGGAAGATCACGACCAGCGTGTGCCGTCCCGCGTCCTCGACGGCGGGCGCGGCGGCGAGGGCGAGCTTCGTCAGCAGGGCGCGGCGGGTGACTGGCGGCATCGGGGCAATGCGGAGGTTTGAATGAGGAATGGCGGACGCGTCAGCAGCGCTGGAATGCGGGAGAGGCGAGGATGAGGCCGAGCAGGTCCCGGTCGTCGGCGACGCCTTGCAGCGCGGTGAGTTCGGTCGGATTCGGCTGGCGGCCCGTGCAGTGAGCAAAGAGGCGCGAGGCCTTGGCCGAGGGATCCTCCTCCGGGATGCGCAGGGAGCGGCGCATCCCGTCGGCATCGAATCGCACATCGGGCACGAAGCCGCCGGCGAGGGCGAAGGAGAAATTCCAGCGCCACAGCAGCGTGCCGAGCCAGGGAGTCTCCCCGTCGGGATAGCCGTCGGGCGTGGGATGGCGGAACAGGGGCTGGCCGAGCGGATGCAGGTAGCTCACCAGCGGGAGGCGCGACGGCTTGTCCGAGAGCGCGTCCACGGCAGCCTTCGGCGGATTGGCCCTGCGGCCGACATGGCTCGTCTCGACATCGGCGGCGACGGTGCGCAGCGCGGTGACGAGGAAGCGGAAGGGGCGCTTCAGCAGCAGGCCCCGCGCGTTGGCGAACTCCTCGCTGCGGAACAGGACTCGCAGCAGGCTCTTGATGTCGCCCTGCGTGCGGGTGAATTCGTCGGCGACTTTCTCCACGAGGCCCGCGGGCGGCTCATGTTCCACAAAGTGGCGCACGAGCTTCGTGGCGATGTGGCGGGCGGTGCCGGGATGGGCGCACACGATGTCCACGACACGCTCGAGATCGCCTGCGCCACCCCCGGCGGCGATCTGGTGGCCGAGCACGCTCTTTGCGCCGTCGTCGTGCCATTCGCGTTTGAAATAGGTGGTGCCGCGCTGCGGCTTCCAAGGCTGGAGGGCATCCGCCATCCTCATCTCGAGGTCCACGGTCCAGCCGCTGAGGCAGCGGGCCACCTCGAGGATGTCCTGCTGCGTGTAGCCGCCGTCCACGCCCAGGGTATGCAGCTCCATCAGCTCGCGGGCGTAGTTCTCGTTCGGCACGGGACTCTGCTCCGTGACCTTGTTGTCGCGCCCGTCGAGGTAGGTGAGCATGGCGGGCGACTTCGCGGAGGCGAGGATGAGATCGCGGAACCGGCCCAGGGCATGGCGGCGGATGACCTCGCGGTCGTCGCTCGGGCGGAGGTAGACGCAGTCGGTCTTCTCCAGGTCGATGTTGAGGTGGTCGCCCCAGAATTCGACCATGCTCTCGAAGAGCTGCCGCTTCGAATAGACCGCGCGGAGCACGGCACGGCGCGTGATCTCGTCGCGCAGCACCTGCTTGTCGAACTCCCAGGCGTTGCCAGCCTGGAGGTGGAGCGTCTCGAACCATTCGGCCCGTAGGTCGCAGGCCGAGTCGTCGATCGCGGCGGGGTCGAGTTGCTCCTCGATCCATGCGTCGTGCCCCATGCGGCGGAGCCGCGCGAGTTCGCCGGGCCGGGGGCCGAATCCGGCGCGGGAAAGCAGGTGGAAGCCGGGATCGATCCGCTCCGAGTCCGCGATCTCCAGCTCCGGCGGCCATGCCTCGCCCGCCTGCCTCGCGAGGAAGGCAGTGGCGCGTTCGCAACCGGCGAGCACCGCCGGGCCGCCGGCCAGCGCGGCCTTGAGCAACTCCCTGCGCTTGGCTGTCATGGACGGGATGGGGTGGTCCTCGCGGGCATCAGGTGGCCGGGAGCGGCGGTGCGACGGCGGCGGGGGCGTCCGTCTGCGGTTGCGGCAAGCGGGTGAACCACATGCGGATGCGCATGCCGAGACCGATGGCCAGCAGGATGCCGAAGAGAACGAACCAGCCGATGAATGGAATGGCGAGCACGCCTGCGGTGACGAATCCGCCGCGCCACACCGCGCGACATCCCTGCGTCCCGACGCTGTCCGGCCAGAGCCGCAGGCCGATGTGCGACGCGAGGCCGGCCAAGCCCGCGAGACTCCACATGGCGAGCAGCCCGGCGAAGAGGATGCCGATGAGGCCACCAACCTGGCCCGCTTGGCCCAGCTTCGTGAGCGCCGCCAACGCGAGCGCGAGCAGCGGCAGGCCGATGAGAAAGCTCGCGAGCAGGCCGCGCGAGGCGACGGTCCGCGCCTTGGCCGTCATCTGCGGCCACATGGCGCTGGAAAAGAGCCAGAAGGCCGGCAGCCCGAAGAGCACTCCGAGACCGATGAGAAGGTAGAAGAACTGCTGGGATAGGAGCATTGCTGTCGGATTGGTTGTCTCCCAGCAGAAGACGCATGGGCCAGCAGGCGGTTACAGGACAATTTGCTGGAATTTCCTTTTCCAGCCCTTTCGCCCGTCCGGAGCCTTGGCCCGGAGTCCTTCAAATTCTCGTTTTTCCGCTTGCCTGTCCCTGCCGCAATCCCAATACTCGGAGCGCTCGCGCTTCGGAGGGGATGGTCCCGCCGGAGGCGGGGCCCGACTCCCAGACCAGATCGAAACTCACTCCCATGTCCGACACCGTCCCCGTCCTCTCGCACGTCGATGAATATCTGAGCCTCGCGCAGGAATACAACGTCTCCGACGTCCACATCGCCCCCTGCACCCAGCCGAAATGGCGCCGCTTCGGCCTTCTCCAGCCGATCTGGGAGAATGCCGAGATGCTCACCCCCGAAGACACCGAGCGCCTCGCCCGTGCCTACCTACCCGAGCCCGAGCTGCGCCGTCTCGAGGAGAAGGGCGACGTCGACTTCGCCTACGCCCCGGCCATCGGACGCTTTCGCGCCTCCGTCGTGAAGACCCGCCTCGGCTGGGAGATGGTCTTCCGCGTCATCAGCACCCAGCTCCGCACCATGGAGGAGCTCGGCCTGCCCGAGGCCATCAAGCCCCTCCTCGAATACCACAACGGACTCGTCCTCGTGACCGGCGCGGTCGGCTCCGGCAAGTCGACCACCCTCGCCGCCCTCATCAACGAGATCAACATCCAGAGGAACGACCACATCATCACCCTCGAGGATCCCATCGAATACGTCATCGGATCGAAGAACTGCCACGTGAACCAGCGCGAGGTCCACACCCACACCGAGAGCTTCTCCCACGCCCTCCGCGCCGCCCTGCGGGAGGATCCCGACATCATCATGGTCGGTGAAATGCGCGACCTCGAGACCATCTCCCTCGCCATCACCGCCGCGGAGACGGGGCACCTCGTCCTCGCCACCCTCCACACCGGCAGCGCCGCCCGGACGCTCGACCGCGTCCTCGACGTCTTCCCCACCGAGCAGCGAGAGCAGATCCGCATCATGGTCGGCGAGTCGCTCCGCGGCATCATCTCCCAGCAGCTCGTGCCCCGCAAGGACGGCACCGGGCGCGAGCTCGCGCTCGAGCTGCTCGTCAACACCCCCGCCGTTTCCTCGATCATCCGCGACGGCAAGACCTTCATGCTCCCCGGCGTGATGCAGACCGGCAAGAACGTCGGCATGATCATGATGGACGACGCCCTCGCAAGGCTATACACGGAAGGCTACATCTCCAAGGAGGAAGCGCTCGGCCGGGCCATCGACCGCGGCACCCTTCGGACCAACCTTGGTGTCTGATCCCGGCGCCTCCATCCTGACACGATCCTCAATCCCTTTCCCCAGACTCCCATGGCTGTCATCGACCAATACTTCCAGCACCTCGTCGCCACCGGCGGCTCCGACCTTCACCTCAGCGAAGGCCAGCCGCCGAAGATGCGCGCCCACGGCGCCATTTCCCCCATCTCCGACGGCATTCTCGAGCATGCCACCCTCGACTACATGCTCCGCGAGATCTGCGATCCGGGCGCCTACGAGCGCTACCTCCAGAAAGGCGACCTCGACTTCGCCTACGAGATGGACGTGCAGTCGCGCTTCCGCTGCAACTACTTCAAGCAGAACAACGGCCTCGGCGCCGTCTTCCGTCTCATTCCCACCAAGATCAAGACCATCGACGACCTCGGCGTGCCGAAGACGATCGAGAGCTTCGGCGACCTCCGCAGCGGTCTCGTCCTCGTGACCGGCCCCACCGGCTCGGGCAAGTCGACCACCCTCGCCGCCCTCATCGACTACATCAACCGCACCTACGCGCGCCACATCATTACCGTCGAGGAGCCCATCGAGTTCGTCCACAACAACAAGAAGAGCACCATCTCCCAGCGAGAGGTGCCCATCCACTGCCCCTCCTTCGCCGACGGCCTCCGCGCCTCGCTGCGGGAGGACGCCGACATCGTGCTCGTCGGCGAAATGCGCGACCTGGAGACCATCTCCCTCGCCCTGACCGCCGCCGAGACCGGCCTGCTCGTCTTCGGCACCCTGCACACCAACAACGCCCGCAAGACCGTCGACCGTCTCGTCGACGTCTTCCCCTCCGACCAGCAGGCGCAGGTGCGCACTATGCTCGCGGGCTCCCTCCGCGGCGTCGTCGCCCAGCTCCTCCTGCGCCGGGACGACTGCGAGGGCCGCATCGCGGTGAACGAGATCCTCGTCTCCACCCCCGCCGTCGCCTCCGTCATCCGCGAGGGCTCCACCCAGAAGCTCTACGACATCATCACCGGCGGCAAGGAATACGGGATGCAGTTCATGGACGACGCCATCTGGCAGAAGATGCTGGCCGGCCAGGTCGCGCCGCTCGAGGCCTACATGAAGGCCATCGACAAGTCGCGTTTTCGGCAGGCCCTTCCCGCCGAGTATGCCGACCTCGGCAACTCCGGCGGCTCGGCATCGAAGGACTGAGGCCGTTTGGGCGAGGATCTCCGATCAGAGCGCAGGGCTTGCGATCCGGCGATGGATCGCCGATACTGCTCCTCCCCGCGACAGGCGCCCTTAGCTCAGTTGGATAGAGCAACGGATTTCTAATCCGTGGGTCACTGGT
>CAYSZN010000155.1:0-7563 GCA_964435425.1 uncultured Akkermansia sp.
CTTCAGCACGCCGAGGGCGAGGGTGTGGGTCGCTTTCCAGCCGTCGTCGATCGTGATCATGACGCATTCCGCGGGAATGTCGCCCTTGCCCTGCTTCCAGTCGAGGAACTGGCGCATGCTGACGACGGGGAGCTTCGCGTCGCGGATCGCCTGCATCTGGCGGCGGAAGTCCTCGACGTTGAGAATCATGTCGTTCGAGGAGGCGCCGTCGGTGAAGTCGTGGTAGCCGAGGATGGAGACGCGGGCGTCCTTGTTCACGACCGGCTCCATCTTCACCGGGGCCGGCGGTGGCGGGATTTCGGTCGGCGTCTTCGGCTTCCGTGCGGCGAGCTCCTCGTCGGTCTCGCGGTCGAGGGCCTGCTTCACCTTTTCGAGGTAGGGGGTCGCCTGCTCGCAGGAGGCGAGGAGCAGCGCGATCCCGAAACCGGCGGCGAGGGCGGTGCAAAGGCGGGGCGAGAAGGTCATGTCGCGGGGAAGTGGGGAATATAGGCCCGATCGGACGCTTTGAAACCGTGAATTCGTCCGTGACCAGAACGCTTTTTCCTTGGCCGGAAGTGGAAAGCGAGGCGATGATCCCGGCATGAAGGAGCGGAGCGTCCTGTGCGAGAGCCACGCCGAGGAGGTGGCGAATTCGGTCAGCCATGCCGTGGGGGCGGTGCTCAGTGCCGTCGGACTCGTGGCCATGCTCCGGCTCGCCATCCCGCTCTCCGCCTGGCACGTCGTCGGCGTGTCGGTCTTCGGAGGCAGCCTCGTCCTCCTCTACGGAGCCTCGGCCCTCTACCATTCCGTGACCTCGCATGGAAGGAAACGCCTTCTCCAGATCCTCGACCACGCCCTCATCTTCGTCCTCATCGCGGGCAGCTACACACCGTGGCTCCTCGTGAATCTGCGCGGCCCCTGGGGCTGGTCCCTCCTCGCCGCGGTTTGGGGGATCGCCCTCGGCGGAGTCGTCCTCAAAACGATCCTCCTGCCGCGCTTCGACAAGCTCGGCACGGCTCTCTACATCCTCATGGGCTGGATGATCTGCGTGGCGATCAAACCCCTCGTCGAATCGGTCGGCGCGGTGGGCCTAGCCTGGCTCGTCGCGGGTGGACTCTGCTACACCGGAGGCGTGTACTTCTACCTCAAGCGCAGCATGCGCTACGGGCATTTCGTCTGGCATCTCTTCGTGATGGCGGGGAGCGCCTGCCATGTCCTCGCCGTGATCTTCGGAGTGCTCGTGGTGGGGTGAGCGAACCGGTCGGCTCTACTCTGGAGCTTCCTCCGCCAGTTCGCGAATGCGTGACGCGAGGCGTCGGCGGTCCTTCTCCTTCAGGCCGGGATGCACCGGCAGATAGAGGAGTCCCTCGTGGGTCCGGTGGACGGTTTCGGGTGCCGTCTCGGGCCGATCCGGAGGAGGCTCCACCGGTGCCATGCTCGAGGAGCCCCGTGCCGCATCGAACCCGTCGGCCAGGAGGGCCACCCGCCAGCCTTCCGGATCGCGAACGACGAGGGGAAAGACCCAGTGGGTATGGTTCGGCGTCTCGCCACCGAAGAGGAGACCGGAAGGCAGTTCGTCGGCGAGTGCCTGCCCGACCGCGCTTCGCAAGCGCAAGCTGGCGGAGTGGTCGTGCCCGGCACGCCGGGCCATCAGACGGCGCAGCGGAGCGCTGGGCCGTCGTCGGATCCGTTGAAAAAAGTTTCCTCTTCGGAAACTGCGCGCCGCACCCGTGACGAGCGCATCGTGGTCGTGGCCGAGGCGACGGAGGAGGCGCACGAGCCAAGGATAGACCGGACCCGACAGAAGCGCCTTGAAGCAAGCAAAACGCATCAGCCGTCCCGCGTATTCGCGCCGCCCTTGGCGTGGCCAGGTGCCGTGGATCCCGATCAGGCGGCCCCGCAGGGCCTCGTCTTTTACGAAGAGGACGCCGCCGCCGAGGGTCGTCGCCGTCTTGATCGGTCCGAAGCTGAAGAGCGCCGCGTCGCTCCGCGGATCGCCCCGGAACGACGGTCCCGCGAAGGCTTGGGCGCAATCCTCGACCACGGCGAGCCCGTGCGCTTCCGCCGTGGAAAAGACCGCTTCCAGGTCCGCCCGTCCTCCGAAGAGATGGGCCACCAGCACCGCCCGCGTCCGGGGGCCGATGGCACGCCTCAGCGCTTCCTCGACCACCGATGCCGTCGCGAAATCGAGATCGACCGGTATCGGGACGAGTCCGTGCCTGCGGAGGATGCGGGGCATGTCGGGGATCGTCAGCGCGGACACGAGCACCTCGCTCCCTTCTGGCAGCGCCAAGCCCGTCAGGAGAAGGTCGAAGGCGCTCCTGGCCGAGAGGCAGGCGACCGAGCGTTCGTCGAGGAATCCGCTCTCGTGTTCGCGGCAGGGAAACAGGCAGGACATCAGCCCCGCCGCGAGGTCGGTCCATCCGATGTCGAGCTGTTTCCGGGGAATCATGGGAGTGGCAAGGAAGTCCCGAAGGCTAGCTCCGTGCATGGGCAGTGACGATGAAAAATGTCGATGCCTCCGCGATTCCGCCGGTGTTTCGTAGGAGCGGGCCGATCCGGCGCTCGATTTCCTCGGGAAAGATGCTATACCTCTCTGCGCTAAGTTTTCGGATTTCGCTCCGATGCCGTCGGTCCTCCTTGGGCTTTCCGAAAACATGACGCAGAGAAGTATAGTTTCGGAGACCCCATGCGCTACCGATCCCGCCGCCCGCTTAAAGACCGAGTCCTCGCCGAATGGCGCGGCTACTGGGAGCCGCAGGACACCTCGAAATACGAGGACAAGATCGACAGCGTCGTCACCAAGACCATGAAAGGCCTCGGGCTGAAGGACCGCTTCCACGAGGAGATGGTCTTCGAGGCGTGGAACGAGATGGTCGACAACTTCATCGCCACCCAGGCCCGTCCGGTCTCCCTGGAGCGCCGCGTCCTCGCCATCCAGGTGCTCCACGCCACCGTCCACTACGAGCTCGAGCGCATGAAGGGCCGCATCCTCGCTCGGATGCAGGAGCGCTTCGGCGCCGACAAGATCCGCGAGATCCGCTTTCGGCTGGGGTGAGAAAATTCGGGGCCTACGGCGACCGCTGATTGGCGCTGATCTTCGCTGATCCAGAGAAAAATCAGCGGAGATCAGCGCCAATCAGCGGTCCCGCGAAGCGTTTTCGGATTTCGGATTTCGGATTTCGGATTTCGGATTTAGTCTCCCCGACATGAGCGACCGCATCCAGATCAAGGGCCTCCGTCTCGTCACCCGCGTCGGCGTGCCCGACGAGGAGCGGGCGCTGCCGCAGAGCGTGGCGGCGAACGTCTCCATCACCTTGGCGAGATCGTTCAAGGGCTTCGACGACCGCATCGAGCACACCATCGACTACTACCGGGTCTCGCAGCGTCTCCGCGAAGTCGCCGCGTCCGGCGAGCGGCGGCTCATCGAGACGCTGGCCGAGGATCTCGCCGCCGCCGTGGTGGCCTTCGACGGCGTCTGCGCGGTGACGCTGGAGGTGGAGAAGTTCATCCTGCCCGACTGCGACCGCGTCAGCGTCGAGATCACGCGGGCGAAGGAGAGGTGAGGATGCCGTTGGTGGGGGGCACCCAAATCGTTTCCAAGGGGGGGGGAGCGCCGGAACCTCAAGGAGGGGCGACATTCCTGTCGCCCGTCGGTCGGGCCGGACTTGCCGGGCGACAGGAATGTCGCCCCTCCTTGGGGCCAGGAATGGCGTCTCTGGTTCCCAACACGGAGCCGGAATCAAACGGCCTCCATCCCCATCATCCGAATCTTCCCGAGATGTAGTCCTCGGTCTGCTTCTTCGAGGGGTTGTTGAAGATCGTGGTGGTCTTGTCCATCTCGATCAGCTCTCCGAGATAGAAGAAGGCGGTGCGGTCGGAGACGCGGGTGGCCTGCTGCATGTTGTGGGTCACGATGACGATGGTGAAGTCCTTCTTCAGCCTCGTGATCAGCTCCTCGACGGTGGCGGTGGAGATGGGGTCGAGCGCGGAGCAGGGCTCGTCCATGAGGATGACCTTCGGTCGCACGGCGATGGTGCGGGCGATGCAGAGGCGCTGCTGCTGCCCGCCGGAGAGCCCGAGCCCGCTCGCGTCGAGGCGGTCCTTGACCTCTTCCCAGAGGCCGGCGAAGCGCAGGCTCTCCTCCACCGCGTCGTCGAGCTTGCCGCGGTCGCGGATGCCCTGGATGCGGAGCCCGTAGGCGACGTTCTCGTAGATGCTCTTGGGGAAGGGGTTGTATTTCTGGAAGACCATTCCGACGTGCTTGCGCAGCTCGATGACGTCGACCTTGGGATGGTGGATGTCCGTGCCGAGGATGCGGATCTGGCCTTTGGAGATCCCCGCGGTGGGGATGAGGTCGTTCATCCGGTTGAAGCAGCGGAGCAGGGTCGTCTTGCCGCAGCCGGAGGGGCCGATGAAGGCGGTGACCTCGCCGCGGCGGATCTCCATGCTGACACCACGGAGGATGTCGCGCCCCTTGAGATAGTGGAAGTGGACGTCGTCGACCTCGATGACGACGTCCGCCGGACTGGGCGGCGCGTCCGCGCCTTTCCGGTTCGGGGAGAGGGTTTGCTGGGATTCGGGTTCGGACATCATCGGTCTCATGGGGTGTTTTCCGGTCGGCGGGATCGCGCTGGGTGGTTCACCACTTGATCTTCTTCCGGTAGTGGATGCGGAGGAAGACGGAAAGGCCGGCGAATCCCATCACGAGGAGGAGGAAGACGAAGACCGATCCATACTGCATCGGCTTCGTGTATTCCGACTGCGGGATCCGCGCCGCGACGGTGTAGATGTGGTAGGGCATTGCCTGGACGGACTGGGCGAGGAAACCGCCGATGGCGGCCTCGGTCTTCTCCAGGGCGCCGAGCGAGGAATCGATGGAGAGGTCCCAGGGCAGCTTGTCCTTGTGGGAGAGCGCGGCGGTGAACATGATCGGCGCAGTCTCGCCCGCGACGCGGGTGATGCCGAGGACGGAGGCGGTCAGCATGCCGGGGAAGGCGTAGGGCAGCACGGACTTGGAGATGGTCTGCCACTTCGTCGCCCCGAGCGCGAGCGAGGCCTCGCGGAAGCCCGACGGGATCGCCTTCAGCGACTCCTCGCAGGCGGTGATGATGACCGGCAGGATCATGACGGCGAGGGTGAAGCCGCCGGCGAGCATGCAGGTCCCCCAGCCTTGGAAGGAGAGATAGCGGTCGGTGAAGAGGATCTTCAGGGTGAAGAGCGCGTCCGGCTTGGGATCGCCGGTGATGACCGGAGCGACGAGGCAGAAGAGGCCGAGCCCGAAGAGGCCGTAGACGACCGAGGGCACGCCCGCGAGGTTCATGATGGCGAGGCGGATCGCGTCCATGAACCGTCCCTTCGAGGAGTATTCGTTCAGGTAGATCGCCGTGGTCAGGCCGATGAAGAAGGCCACCGCGATGCAGATGACGGTGAGCAGGGCGGTGCCGACGAGGGGGCCGAAGATCCCTCCGCCGGAGAAGGCGTGGGAGTGCTCCTCGACGATCTCGAGGGTGGGGTTCTCCGCCTTGAACTTCGAATACTCCGGGAAGTTCATCTTGTGGAAGACGCCGTCGGAGGTCTCGAAGGTCATGAGGGTCTCGGGGCTCTTCGTGAAGAATTCCGTGTTCACGAAGGGCGGGGTGGCCTTGAAGACGACGGGAGCGCCCTTGACGACGATGTCGACGAAGATGTAGAAGGCGCAGCCGAGGATGAAGTAGGCGGCGAGGCGGAGCACGAGCGCCACCACCGTCTCGCGGCTCCGGTGTCCGTTGCGGCGGGCGGCGAAGGGATTGTCGGAGGCGGTCTCCCCGGTGTCGGCGGTTTCGCTCATGGCGTTCAGATCTTGTGGAATCGCTTCAGCACCTGCTGCGCGGAGTAGTTGACCGCGAGGGCGATGACGAAGAGGACCATGCCCACGATGAAGAGCGCGCGCCAGTGGAGCGAGCCGCTGTCGACCTCGGGCAGCTCCTGTGCGATGATCCCGGTCATGGTGTGGGCGGGCTGGGCGATCGCTCCGATCCCTTCGGAGAAGTCGGGGATCTTGATCTTGTTGCCGGCGACGAGGAGCACGACCATCGTCTCGCCGATGATGCGGCCGAACCCGAGGAGGATCGCGGCGATGATGCCCGACATCCCGGTTGGCACGACGACGCGGAAGACGGTCTGCAATTTCGACGCTCCCATCGCGAGGGAGTTCTCGGTGAAGGCCGACGGCACGTTCTCCAGCGCATCCTCGACCAGGGTGAAGATCGTCGGCGCGGCCATGAAGGCGAGGAGGAGGCCCGCGTTCAGAATCGTCAGCCTCTCCGCCATCGGAAAGCCCGGAACCCATGAGAGCCATTCGATCTGGCTCACGGACCTCAGGGCCTCGCCGAAGACGACGATGCCGAAGAATCCGAGCACGACCGAGGGGATCGCGCCGATGAATTCGATGGCCGGCTTCACGAAGTTCTGCTCCCGCCTCGGGGCAAGCTGGTTCACGTAGACCGCGGCGGCCACCGAGAAGGGGACGCAGACGAGGAGCGCGATCGTGGCGATGAGGAAGGAGCCGGAGAGGAGCGGAAGCAGGCCGTAGAAGTCGTTCCACGAGCTGTTCGTGATCCATTGCTTGCCGAAGACGAAGGAGGTGAAGGACGAGATCGCGGGCACGCGGCGGTCGTGCCGCCACCGCTCGACCTTGCCGCGGTTCCGCTCGACCGTGTTCTCGAAGCGGTTGAACAGGGTATGGCTGCGCTCGAGCGCCTCCTGCGCGCGCTCGTTGCTTCCCGTGGTCGGCAGGGCGGCTTGGCGTTTCACCATCTCTCCGAGCAGGGTCGCGGAAAGCTCCGTGTGCTGCGGAACGGCCGCGTAGAAGGGGGCGTTCATCGCCGCGAGATCGGGCGCATCGAGCACGACCTTGTCGGCCTCGGCTTGGAAGCGGGCCTGTTCGGCCGGATCCTCGGCCTTGTCCGCCCCCGCCAGCATCGCGGTGCGCCGGGCCGCGGCGGTTCCATGGCTGTTGATCGTAGTTCGGTTCTCGACGGCGATCTTCTTCAGCTCGCCATGCAGGGTCCGCAGCGGTCGGATCGCGTCCTGGATCCCCTTGAGCGTGTCCTTGAAGGCCGCTTGGCCTTCCGCCGCCGTCGCCTTCTTCTCGCGGCTGCGCTTCTTCACCTCGACGAGCCAGGGATGCTCCTCCTTGGCCTCGGGAGAGGCTTGGAAGAGCACGGCCTCGCGGATGTGTTTGCGGTCCTCGTCCGAGAGCCTGCGTCCGTCGCCGCCGAGCTTCCACACCTCTTTCCCGGCGAGGGCGGTTTCGGCTTCCGAGCGCAGGGCGGTTCGCAGCGCCTCGATCTCGGCCTGCCTAGCCGCCCGTCTGGCGGCGAGGTCGGCGCGGGCCGGATCGTCGGCTCCGAGCTCGGCCAGGGCCGCATCCATCTTCGAGGCCTCGTCGATCTTGCGCTTCAGCAGGTGCCAGCTCTTGCGGCAGGCGGCCTCGGTGTTGGCGAGGAGTCCGCGGACGACCCTCAGGATTTCGTCCTCCTCGCGGGAGGATTCGTTCACCTCCGCGAAGTAGGCGATGTTCGCGCTGCTGTAGAAGGCGGT